>CAZHIK010000763.1:0-4822 GCA_964532635.1 uncultured Enterobacterales bacterium | reverse complement strand
CTTGCAGCACCTTCTTGAGGTTGAAGACGATGCGCTGGCCGCCGCGGAGCACGTAGGCCTCGCGGAGCTTGGCGTAGGTGTCGGGGCCACCGGCCTCGGCGAGGGCCTGGGTGACGGTGAGGCCGTCCCAGTAGGGCACAGCGCCCGACTTCTTGACCTCGCCGGAGACGTAGACGACCATACCCTCGACCACGTTCACGACGTCGCCGGCCAAGAGCACCATGTCACCTTCGCCTTCGGCCAGCAGCCGGTCGAGCTTGACGACGGTCACCTTGCGCTCGCCAGCTTCCTGCCGCTCGACCCGGACCTCCTTGATGGCCTTCTCGGAGATCACTCCTCCAGCCAGGGCCAGGATCTGTCGCACGGTGGTGTGGCCCTCGAGGTAGAACACGCCCGGCTTGGCCACGGCGCCCAGCACCTGGACGGGCTGGGAGCTGTAGCGGTCGATCTGCACGGTGACGTGGGGGTTCACCAGGAAGCGCTCACCGAGCTGACGGGTGAGCTCATCGGCCAGCTGAGACAAGGTGAGCCCGCGAACGGTGATCTTGCCCACGAGGGGGTAGGTGATGGAGCCGTCTTCGTAGACCGGGTAGCTACCGCAGAGGTCCTTCTCGCCGTAGACGTCCACCTTGACCGCATCACCCACACCGATGACGTAGCCGGAACCCACAGCGCCCGCGAGGGCGGCCTGGCCGGACGGCTCGGGTTCGGGCTGGAGGCTGGGCTCGGACCAGAGCTCCTGGGCCTGCGCAGGCTGGGCCTGGGAGACGGCCAGCAGCAGGGGGAGGAGCGCAGCGATGGTGTACGAGGGGGACATGGGGCGGAGGCTCCTGACCCCTGTGGTGGATGCGAGCTTCCCGATCGATCCCTCCGACGTTGGCATGACCGCGATGAGGAGGGAAGACGGAGCACCCAAAAACCGATGGGGCCGGTGGCGCGGAGTCTATCCCCGCACACACCTGCGGGCAACCCCTCCAGAACCCCGTTTCCCAGGGCATTTCCAGCCCCACCCAGCCGCAGCGGGGCGCCTCCCGCGAGCCGACCCACTCCGGACCTCGCGGCGAGAACGCCCCCCGAGATGGAACCGCGTGCTCGATTCCGGGCTCCGAAGCTGCGTGTCCCTCGCCATCAGCACAGCTGTAAGATATCCGTCCAGTCCGCGTTCCCCGAGCGGGTGAACGAGGAGGCACCCTGTCATCGACGGCTCCCGAATCGGTCTCACCGGCCCAAGAGGCAGCACTCGTCCAGCGACTCCAGCAGGGCGATCGCGCCGCACTGGCCACCCTCTACGGGTGGTTCGGGGATCGCCTCTACCGACAGGTCATCCTCCCCCGTCTCCCCGTCCCCGAGCTCGCCGAGGACGTCCTCAAAGACACCTACCGCCTCGCTATGGAACGCATCCACCAATACCAACCCCAGGGCGCAAGCATCTTCTTCTGGCTGCGCCGCATCGCCATCAACCGGGCCATCGACGTGCACCGGGCCCGGCAGCGGCGGCGCAAGCTCGATGAAGCCGTGAAAGCCGAGCCGGACCGCACGGTGGGGCAGCGCCCCCCGGCCCCGGACCGCGCCCCGGAGGTCGCCGAGACCCGCGAGCTGGTGCGCTCGGCCCTGGACAAGCTGAACCCACGCTACGCCAAGGCGCTCCAGCTGCGGCTGCTCCAAGAGCTCGACCGCGACGAATGTGCGGCCGCCCTGGACGTCACCGTGGGTAACTTCGACGTCATCTTCCACCGAGCCTGCAAGGCGTTTCGCAAGGTCTACGCCACATGAGCGATCCCACCACCATCGAAGAGCAAGCCGCGCAGCTGGCGCAGTGGCTCGACGAGCATCCCGGGTCCACCCCGCCGGATGGGGTGGATCCCGACGTGCTCGAGACCATCTACGCCCTGCGCCCAGATCTGGCGCCCGCGCCCAGCTTCTCCATCGATGACATCCTGGCCGACGTCACCACCGGCCCCTTCGCCGAGATCATGGCGGAAGCCGCTCGCCCCGAGCCCACCGGCGGCGAGCTGGTCGAGCTGCCCCCGCCAGCCCCGGAACACGAACACGAACACGAACACGAACACGAACACGATCCCACCCCCGCCCCCATCGATCTCGCCACCGAGCGCCGACGCCGGCGCCCCTGGCTGTGGTCTGCTGTGGGCGGAATCGCAGCGGCGGCCATGGCCCTGATCGTGGCCATCCCCCATCTCGACAGCGGCATCTCGGACGACCAGCTGTATGCCCCTCTACAGCAGCCCGCGTCCGCTCCCGCCCCCGCCACCATCGCCGAGGTGAGCGAGCGAGAGGCCCCCGCCCTCGAAGAAGCCGCGGAGCCCACGCCCAGCCGCACGGCCGACGGTCGGCGCGCCGACAACGAAGGCCCGCCCCGGATCCCGGCCCCCGAAGCCGTGCAGCCGATGGACGCCCTGAGCGGAGACGGCGTCACCCGAGGCCTCGCGAGTGGCGAAGTGGCCGCCGCTGGCCGCGCCGAGGCCAAGGAGGCCGAAGCCCAGGCGCCAAAGGCCAAGGACGACCGCACCGCTGCGCACACACGCACGCCCGCGCCCGCCGAGCAGCCCCCCGCTGGCTGGTACTCCACCCCCACCGTCCCCGATGTCGACCTGGGCGGAGCCGCGGCAGGCCCCGCCACCGCCGGTTCCACCAGCCGCCCCGCCGCATCACCCGCGCCGCCCCCGGCCGAGCCCGAGCCCCAGCCCGAGTACGAAGCAGGCTTGGCCCTCGGCTACGCCGACGCACCCGCTGCGCCCGTGACCGATGCACCCTACGGAGGAGAAGCCGCAGCCTACGAGGGGCTGGCCATGGACGATGACTGGGAAGACGAGCCCGCGGACATGGGAGCCGTGGACGAGTTCGCGGACTTCGAGGAGATCGAGATCGCCGACGCCAGCCGCGAGCGCCGCAAGCGGTCCCAGGAGAGCTACGACGACTTCGACATGATGGACGCCGAGGCCGAGCGCAGCGTGAGCCGCGATCGCGAGCGCGAGGAAGAGCCCGCTATCCAGACAGAGTCCGCTTCCGTCTCCCGCAGCCGCGGCGCGCGCTCCGGCAGCCTCCGCGGAGGTGCCCCCTCGCTGCCCAGGCGCACCGGCAAGGCCCGCGAGGAGTCCTTGGCCGAGCTCGACGAAGCGCCGGCCCAACCCGCATTCTCCATCGACGATCTCCGCTCCAGGGCCAACCCCCTGGACTACCACAGCGAGTGGTACCTGTCCGACCCCGTCCTCGACCCGGCCACCAAGACCCAGCTGGCCAACGCCTACGGCCAGTCCCAGGCCGCCGTGGTCACCGGCGACATCACAGCCGCCCAGGCCGCGCTCGAGCCCCTGCTGAGCAGCGCCCACCCCAGGGTGATCCAGGACGCCGCGTTCCGCATCGCCACCCTCCAGTTGCAGCGAGGTCAGCGCAGCGCCGCCCTGTCCAGCGTCGACCGCGGCCTGGCCGCCAGCGGCAGCCCCACGGTCTTCCGCAGCCGCCTGCTGGCCCTGCGGGGCTCCATCCTCGAGGAGCAGGGCGACACCCAGGGGGCGACGGACGCCTACCAGCAGGCGGTCGACACCAACGCCAGCCGCTACTAAGCGACCCAGCCGCGGGGGAGCCCACGCGTTACGTCGGCTTGTCCGGCGCCGTGTTGTGCCGGTATCATGCCGCCACCCCCCTGCTCCGGAGTCCTCATGCGCACCGCGTCCATCGGTCCGCTCCTTCTGGCCGCCAGTCTCCTCATCGCCTGCGGCGAGGACGACAAGAAGAAGAAGAACGACACGAGCGACACCAACACCGCGCCCACCTCGCACCCTCTGGTGCCCGAGGAGTACCAGGACATCTGGGACTGGGACGCATCGGGCTGCGAGGCCGGCAAGTCCGCCCTGTACCACATGGCCGAAGGCTACTCGGTCCAGGAAACCATCGACGGCGAAGACGCGATGGTCATCTACCTGAGCGAGTACTGGTACTGGTTCCACGGCGAAGACGACTTCGAGGGCGACTGTGTGGACCAGTTCGACTACCGCGGTGTCTCCACCCGCTACGCCTGGGGCGGCAGCGATCCCTGCGGCACCTGCGAAGAGGAGTACTGGGGCAACTACGCCATCGTCGACGACACCGAAAACGGCTGCAACTACGGCTACGACGGCATCATCGTCACCGGCGACGAGGCGGGTAGCGAGAACGAGTACGACACCATGGTGTTCAAGTTCGACACCCTCACCATCGCCGGTGAGCCCAACGAGGACAACGCACTGCTGGTGTACAACGCCTTGTTGTGGGACGGCTACTGGTACTTCGACTCGAGCTACGGCAAGGGCACCATCCTGCCCGACACCGACGGCGACTACGGCGGCCCGTCGCAGTACAAGTGGGTCAACCTGACCGTCATGTGCATCTAGGGTCCCCGCTCCGGGTCCTCCCCCTGCCATGCTGACCGCCATCACGCTCCTGGCGCTGGTCGTCGCGGCCACGCTGCTGGCGCACTTCGTGCTCGGCAAGGCCCAGGCGCGCTTCCTGTACTCCACCGGCAGCGAGTACATCCTGCTCGGCGTGCTGGTGGGGCCAGAGCTGCCGGCGCTGGTCACCGCGCTCAGCGGCCAGCCCATCGCCTGGCAGGGGGTGGTGCAGCACGACGTGCTGCGACAGCTGGCGCCCCTGATCAGCCTGGCCATCGGGTGGGCGGGCCTGGTCTACGGCCTGCAGTTCGACCTGCGGGCCATGCTCAACAGCCGCAGCGGCGCCTTCACCCTGAGCACCGTCCAGGCGGCCATCACCTTCGGCCTGGTCTACGGTGTCTGCCGCTGGGTGCTGGCCGGCACGGGCTTTCTGGGCC
>CAZHIK010000762.1:0-4831 GCA_964532635.1 uncultured Enterobacterales bacterium | reverse complement strand
ATTGTGTACTCCTTCGCTGTGGGCGGGTGTCGCCCGGTGTCTCGAGTCACATAGCACCTGGACGAGGGTCGGGCCGGGGTCCTGTGGGGGTCAGCGAATAGGCGTTGTCAGTGGTCGGTCTCGGCGCTACCGTCCAGCCCGGACCGAGCCTTCCCCGCCCCCGGGATGACAGGATGATGCTCGCACTTTCGCTCCTGACCGCCCTGACCGTGGGCGCCCACGTGCCCCACGACACCGTGGAAGTGATCGCGGCACCGGTGGACCTGTCGGCGAGCGTTCCCTGGTACCTGGTGGCCGACCCGTACGGCATCTCACTGCTGCTGCGCAGCGAAGTCGGGGGCCGGGACTGGGTGCACATCGGTGGCGACGCGGTCCAGGACGACCTGCTGGGGGGGGCGGTGCTCGACGACGGCACCCTCGTGCTGCTGGCGCCGGAGCGCATCTGGTGGCTGGCGGACGAAGACTGGTCCGCCGACGCGCTGCCCTGCGATGCCTCCGCGATGGTCTACGACGGCGACGCGGTGGCCTTGGGTGCCAGCGATGGCCTCTGGTCGTGGTCGCCCGTGCTGGGCTTCGACCACGAGCTGGTGGGGCCCGCCATCACGATGCTCGGTGAGGGGCCTGTGGCGGTGGACGAGGACGGCGAGGTCTGGTCCACAGCCGGCGGCAGCTGGGCGGCGGTTCCGGCCCCGGCCGAGCCCGGGGCCGTGCTCGACACCGGCGAGGTCTACCTGGCCGATCTCGACGGCCAGGTCTGGTTCCTCGACGGCTGGGAGTGGTCGGCTTGCGGGGCCCTGCCCGAGCCGGAGCAGGATCTGTCCCCCGAGATCCGGCGGCTGGCCTGGGACGGGGAGCGCCTGCTGGTGGCACCCGGCTGGCGAGGGCCCTTCGCCTCCACTGACGGCTGCGAGAGCTGGGACGACCGATCCGTGCCGGGGATCATCGGTGAGGACGGCTTCGGCCAGGCCCGCACCGCCTCCGCCATCTGGCGCAGCTTCGCGGCGGCGGGAGAGCGGTGGGTGATCGGGGGCTACTACGGGGTCTTCCTCAGCGAGGATGCGGGTGGGAGCTGGGAGGAGCAACCGATCCTCTCGCCGGCCTCCACCCGAGGGCTGGCCTTCTCCCCCAGCTACCTCACCGACCGCGGCGTCTACTGGGGAACCTACGGCGCCGGCGTGGCCATCACCCGGGACGACGGGGACTCCTTCGTGGCCCCCAGCCACGGCTTCGCCGAGGCCAACATACAGAGCATCCGCGCCAGCGTCAGCGGCCGCGAGCACGTGATGACGGCCCTGGCGAACCACATGGCCTACGTCAGCCGCGACACCGGGCGCAGCTGGGTTCGCCTCGAGGCCCTCAGCGGCCCGCTCTCGGGCTTCTTCCCCTGGGATGGCGGCCGGGAGTACTGGGCCATCCCCCGCGACGAGGAGACCATGCTCCTCGAGAGCCTCGACGGCGGCGAGACATTCTCCGAGCCCGAGGGGCTTCTGGCGGTGCTCAACGGCGCACAGCCGGCCTCCGCGGCCCGCTGTCAGGGTAGCTGCGACGGGCGCTGGCGCTGCCTGACGGCGGTGAACCCCACCTCCCTGGTCTGCTCCACCGACCGGGGCGAGACCTGGGAGCTGTGGTACCGCGCCCCGGGCGAACCCGGCGACACCAGCGTGGCGCGCGACGCGGTCACTGAGCCGGTGCTGATGCCCCGGGACGAGCCCGAGGTCGTGATCTTCGGAGACCCGTCGGGACTGCATCGGGTGGCGGATCGGGGCGCCAGCTTCACGGACAGCGAGGTCCCAGGGGGCGAGGTGCCCGTGGAGCTGGGCTGCGCGGCCGGCGACCACGTCTTCGTGGCTACCCGCGGCGGCGCCTTGCTGCGCTCTGACGATCGCGGCGAGAGCTGGATCGACCTGGGCCTGCGCATGAGCTCGGCCCCCACGGTGATGGTGAGCAGCCCGGGCTTCGCCGAGGAACCCCATCTCCTCATCGGCCATCTCGACGGCATCCAGTCCTTGCTGGACCCGGCGGGCACCCCACGGCTCGAGCCCTGGACGGCCTGGCAGCGGGTGGACGACGGCAGCGGCTTCTTCGACAAGGAGGACTGCCCGGACGCCGTGCGGGAGCCTGGCGCCGACCTCGACGGCCGGCAGCCCCTGCCCGACGGGGCGCGGATGACGGTGGACCTGGTGGGCGAGACCCTGCGCGTGCTGGGCACCAGCGGCGAGGGAGGCTCCGCCCAGCTGCACATCGACGGTGTGCCCCGGTGGAGGCTCGACGTGGGCGAGACTCTCGACGGCGAGGTGCTCGCCCTGGTCGAGGGCCTCGAGCCCGGCTGGCACCGCATCGAGCTGCTGGGTGAAGGCGACGGGAGCCTGCTCATCGACGCGGTGGAGGCCACGGGGCCCGAGGGTTTTCCCGTGGCTGAGACCCCCGAGTCCCGCTGCGGATGTGGGGCCAGCCGCGTGGGACTCATCGGGGCCCTGCTGGGGATGCTGCTGGGGAGCCTGCGCCGAAGGCGCCCCAAAGGCGTCTCGTAGCCCCTTCCCGGACCGTCTCGATCATCACCGCCCGAACACGGCTGCGGCTTGCCCGGATTGAGCCGATGCGCAGGAGCCGGGAGCGCGCGGAGCGCGCCCCCGGCGGAGGGGATGGTCGGGGAATGAAGCGGTCGGCTCGCGCGGCTAGGGGCAGTCGGTGGGGCGAGTCCAGGTGGAGGGCTGGATGGTGTCGCAGGAGCCATGGTTGGTGCCGTAGGAGTCGCACTTGTCGCCGGTGCCGCCGCCGCCGTTCTTGGTGTCGGAGGCGTCGTTGCCGAAGAGCGTGTCGTCGCCGTCGTCGCCGTACAGGTAGTTGTCCGCGTCATCACCGCAGATGACATCCGGCCCACCGCCGCCCCAGAGGCTGTCGCCGCCGTCGCCGCCGTCGATGGTGTCGTCACCGGAACCGCCGTGGATCTCGTCAGCACCGTCCTGGCCGTAGATATCATCGGCGTCCGCGTGGCCGTAGAGGTGGTCCTCATACCAGCCGTTGGTGGAGCGGGAGCCGTAGATGTCGTCGTTGCCGTCGCCGGCCAGGACCAGGCCATGGAACTCCTCTTCCGAGTGGGCGTCCAGGTCGTACTGGCCGTAGTACAGGTCGATCTCGTCGCCGGCGGCGTGGTCGGTGCCGATGATCACGATCTTGTCCAGGCTGCCGGCGTCCACCGGGCAGTCGAAGGCGGTGCTGGTGCTGCCCTCGACACCTTCGATGCAGTAGTCGTAGCCACAGAGGGTGCTTCCCGTGGGATCGTACACCGCCCAGATGGTGCCAGAGGCCGTGTCGGCGATGGCCCCCAGGTCGCAGGTCCAGCGGGTGTCGCTGTGCGTCAGGGTGCAGATGTCCGTGCCAGGGTCGTCACAGGCCGCGAGCGCCGCAGCCGGGTTCCAGGTGAGGGCCAGGGCGCTGCCGAGCGCCAGGGCCGCGAGGGGAAGAAAGCGGTTCATCTCGTCCTCCAGTGGGGATCGTCGGAGCGCCACCGCGGCGTCCGTTGGACCGCTTTCGGAGAGCGGGGGCCCGCTCGCTATCGCATGTTGAAATGCGGGTTTTCATCTCCGAACCCACCGCCGCCCAGCGGCGTGGGCTCGGCCGCTACCAGTCGCAGCTGCCGTCGCCGGGGCACTCGAAGCTCTCCGAGGCGCCCAGGTCGGCGTTGCAGGCGTAGTTCCCGGACTGTCCGACACAGAGGTCCGCGGGGCTGTTGTCCAGGCTGCCGGTGCCCCAGTCCACCTCGTCGGCCTGCAGCTCGGTCCCGCTGGTGACACCGACGGCCGCCAGGCCCGCCGCGTTGTTGCCATGGAAGCTGGTGCGGGCCAGGGTAAGGGAAGCCTCATGGACGGAGTGGCTGATATCAATGGCGGCTGCATAGCAGGTGTCGCCAGCGCCGCAGCTGGAGTTGGTGTTGCCCTCGAAGTGGCTGTCCTGGATGTCCAAAGCCGCCTGCGGCATCCCGCAGAAGTCGAAGGCGCCCCCGTATGTGCTGCTGTTGCCGACGAAGCTGGAGTCCGCGATCACCAGGTCGAGCGCTGCCTGCTCATCCCCGGCGTCCGGGCCGTACACGGAAGCCCACACGGCGTTGTTGCTCTCGAAGGAGCAATCCAGGAACGAGATCGCGGTCTCGCCGGCGTCTCCGTAGATGGCTCCCCCGACGTCGCCGACGGAGTTCCCGGTGAAGCTGCACCCGTCGAGCACCAGGGTCTCCAGGCGGCCGTCGGGGGGGGCTCGGTGGTTGTGGCGGATGGCACCCCCACCCAGCCAAGCGACGTTGGCAGTGAAGGTGGAGTCGTAGATCCCCGCGGCGGGCGCTCCTTCGAGGAACTCGATGTCGATGGCGCCGCCATGCTGCGCGGTGTTGTACTCGAAGCTGCAGTCCGTGATCTCCCCCAGGGAAGCATCGCCATGGAGATCCAGCGCGAGCGCGCCCCCCTCCCTGTCCATCGCCTCGTTGTCCACGAAGCTGCAGCCGCTGACCATGGCGCTCGCGCCATCCCGGAGGTCGATCTCCAGCCCAGTCCCGCCGTACCCCTGCCACCCCGTGTTGTCTTCGAAGCTGCAGTCCGAGACCCGCAGGGAGCCGGAGGCTCCGGTGTGGGCGAGCCACAATGTGTTGTTTTCTGCGCTGTTCCTGGTGAACGTGCAGTCCTCCACCAGGGCGGTGAAGTCGGCGTCGGGATTGTGTGCGCCGAACAGCACGACGACGCTGGTCCCCGTCGAGTTGTCCTGGAAGGTGCAGCCCTCGACGGTGGCGTAGCCTTCCCCCCCCCACATCCTGGGTGTAGTAGTACAACGCGGAGGCGTGGGG
>CAZHIK010000761.1:0-4855 GCA_964532635.1 uncultured Enterobacterales bacterium | reverse complement strand
CTCCGAGGGCGGCCTTGTGGCCCCGGGCGTGGTGCACCTCGCGCCGCTCCTCGATCAGCACGCCCCGCTCGGCGTCGAAGCGGCCTACCACGGAGATGGTCTGCCCCGGCTCGAGCCCATCGCTGGGGCCGATCACGGGGACACCGGTGACCAGCCCTTCGATGAAGTAGCGATCGGTCTCCACCCGCTCCACCAGCCACAGGGCGACCTCCACGCGGTGTCCATCCCAGGAGCTTGGGTCCTCCATGCAGCGGGCGTAGCCCACGGTGGTGGTGGAGGCGCGCCAGGAGTACCACAGGCAGAGGCCCACCAGCGCCGTGAAGAGCAGCAGCAGCTTGGTGGTGCGGTGGCGGTCGGACAGCATCGGCTGGTCATACCCGATCCCCCTCCGCGTGGCTCGCCCCCCCGCGATGAGCGCGATAGCCCCAGGGACCGCGTCCTCCAGCTACCGCCATGACTCCCTCCAACCGCCCAACCCAACTCGAGATCGCCGGGCTCCACATCGAGCCGGCGCTGCTGCTCGCGCCCATGGAGGGGCTCACCGATCGTCTCTTCCGGCGGGTCGTGCGCGGCATCGGCGGTGTGGGGTTGCCGTGCACCGAGTTCGTGGCCTCCGAGGGGCTGATACGCAACGTGCCCCGGATCCTCGAGATGGCGCAGCTCGATCCCGACGAGCACCCAGCGGCCATCCAGATCTACGGCCGCCGGCCCGCCTCCATGGCCGAGGCCGCCCGCATGGCCCTCGATCTGGGGGCCGACGTGGTGGACATCAACATGGGTTGCCCCTCGCGCAAGGTCTGTGCCCACTCCGGGGGCGCGGCGCTGCTGAGGGAGCCCGAGCTGGTGCGGGAGATCGTAGCGGCGGTACGAGCCGTGGTGCCGGGCCCCATGACGGTCAAGATCCGCACCGGGTGGTCTCCCGACGTGCGCAACGGACCGGCCATCGCTCGCATCTGCGAGGGGGAGGGGGCCGACGCCATCACCGTGCACTGGCGCACCCGCATGGAGGCCTTCAAGGGTGCCATGCAGCCCGAGCGCATCGCCGAGATCGTCGACGCGGTTGGTGTCCCGGTGGTTGGCAACGGCGACGTGATCGACCCCGACTCGGCCGCGGCCATGCTCGATCGGTCCGGCTGCCACGCCCTGATGGTCGGGCGCGGTGCGGTGCGCAACCCCTGGCTGATGCGACAGCTCGAGCACTGGTTGAGGGGCGTGCCCGTCCCGGTGCCCCGCGCCGCTGAGAGGCATGCGCTGTTGCTGGACTACATGAGCGTGCTCGAGGCCCACTGTCGCACCGAGAAGGGTGCGCTGGGCCGTACCAAGAAGCTCTGCGGCTACTACACCCGGGGCTTGCCCCACGGTGCCCCCCTTCGTCAGGCTGTGTTCCACAGTCACGCGATGGAAGAGGTCCGTGGCCACCTGGCGCGCTACTTCGAGCGGCTCGCCGCGAAGGAGGAGCGCTCGGGTCGTTCCGTTTCCGCCCCGGAGGCAGGGGATGGTAGCTGACGGAGCCGGGGTTCGAGCTATGATCCGTCACGCTGCGCATCGGAGGTGTCGCTTGCGCCTGATCCACCTGCTGGCTTCCTTGCTGTTCCTCTTGCTCCCGTCTGCGGCCATGGCGGTGGCCACCGCCCCGGTCCCCACCGAGCAGGACCGGGCCAAGGCCTTGGCCGTGGCCCGGATGAACGACTCGAGCCCCACGGATCGGGTCGTCAAGCTGATGAAGGCTGCGGAGCTCGAACGCGCCGCCCTGTTCGTGCTGGCGGGCTACGACCCCATCCTGGTGGAGCAGCTGGTGGACGAGCAGACCCGCGTGGTGGTCGAGTACATCACCGACCTGCCCGCAACCGAGCTGGCGGACCTGCGGGCCGGCAACACGGTGGTCCGGCGGGCCGAGGGCTGGGGCAAGCTCGAGTGGCAGCACCTGATCGAGCTGGCCACCATGGCCGAGATCCCCAAGGCCAAGAAGCTCGAGTCCGTGCGCATCGGTGTCATCACCGGCAGCAACATGCGCTTCGAGCTGTTCGGCGTGAAGGGCGACATCGAGATCATCTTTGCCATCGCGCCCACGCCCGTGCGCGAGGAACGGGCCCGGGAGATGCTCACCAAGCACTTCGGCGCCCGACCAGCCCAGATCACCCGGGGTCCGGGTACCCGCCTTCCCCTCCAGGACTCCTCCTTCGAGAAGGAGGCCTCCATCGGCGGTGTCTGGGAGCTCACGCCCTGCGTCACCAAAGGCGGCACCATCCCCGAAGCCCAGATCGCGCTGGACACCACAGAGCGCCACGACGGGCGCTCCTCGGTGCGCTTCCACAGCGACGTCAACACCCGCTACTGGCCCCAGCTGGAGCAGAAGGTCACCATCGCGCCGGGCACTTCGCTGGTGCTCCGCGGGCACGTCAAGGGTCACTACCTGCGCCGCGAGCGCGACCAGGAGCGAGTCTTCCGCTTGGCCCTCGAGTTCGAGGACATCGCCGGCAACCCGGTCGGTGAGCCGGTGGAGGCTACCCTACAGACCGGCGACATGGACTGGCGCCAGTTCGTGGTCAAGGCCACCGCCCCCATGGAAGCCGACTACGTCAAGGTGGTCCTGGCCAGCTCCGTCAGCGGAACCGCCTGGTTCGACGGGCTCAGTCTCGAGATAGGCTACTGAGCACCGGCCGGGGCTCACCCCCTGGGTCGCCGGCCGCGGGATTTTCTTTTCGATCTCCGGCGGGTGGCGGGTCCAATCGGTCGACGAGGTGGCGATGTCTCCCACGAACGCCGAGCTCCAGTCCCTGTACGCGCAGTACGCCCCTGTGATCCACAGGCGCTGCCGCTCGATCCTGGGAAACGAAGAGGACGCTCACGACGCGGTCCAGGAGACCTTCTCCCGGGTGATCATCCACTGGGAGACCTTCCGGGGTGAAGCCTCGCCGCTCACCTGGATGTACCGGATCAGCACCAACTACTGCCTCAACCGCATCCGCAACCGCCGCTCCCGCGCAGACAAGCGCCACGTGCACCGTGACGACATCGTCAGCACCAGCTTCGAGCGCGGCAGCAGCCTGTGGGAGGAAGAGGCCACGGTGCGGCGCCTGCTCGACCTGGCCAACGACCAGGAGCGGGCCATCGTCATCCACATCTTCTTCGACGACATGACCCGCGAGCAGGCGGCGGAGATGGTGGGGGTCAGCGTGCCCACGCTTCGCAAGCGCCTCAACACCTTCTTGAAGCGTGCGCGGAAGGTGATGGAGAGCGACGGTGTCGCGCTGGCCGCCGGGGCCCTGCTGGTCCTGCTCTCCTTCCTCCCGCTGCTGCTGTCCCTCGGGGGAACGCCATGAAGGACCTCGAGAAGCTCATCAACCAGGGCGAGCGCCCATCCAGGCTCGAGCTGGGACAGCTCTTTGCGGGCGAGCTCGACGACGCGCAGGGCGAGGCGATGCGCGCTCGCGCCGAGAGCCAGCCGCGATCCGCTGCCTGGCTCGAGGGCCTGGAGCAGGCCCGCGATGAGGTGGCGCCTTTCGACGCCGAGATCCTGCGCAAGCGCGCTTTCCGCGCCCAGGAGGACGAGCAGCGACGCGCCGAGCGCCAGGCCGCCCCTCGTCCCACCCGCCGCGTCTGGTGGCGTCAGCTGCTTCCCATCACGGCCGCCGCCGCTGCGACCGCCGTCGCCGTTGTGGTCTTGCTGCCTCCCTCCTCCACCCGCGACGGCCACTTGGTACCCCCGGGGGCCGAGGGCTCCAAGGGCGAGGGCAGCCTCGAGTTCTACGTGCTGCGCGATGACCAGGTCCACCCCGGAAGCGAGGACGAGGTCCACTGGGCCGGCGACCGCATCCAGTTCAGCTACCGCACCGTGGGCTGGAGCACACTGGTGGTGCTGTCGCTGGACGGCCGCGGTGACCTCAACCTCTACTACCCCGACGGCGACGACGATCCGGTGGCCGTCATCCCCGGCGATCGACGCATGCTCGACGGCAGCATCATCCTGGACGACGCACCGGACTTCGAGCTCATCCTGGCCTACTTCGGCCACGACAGCGTGGCCGACGTGATGGACGAGGTCCAGGCCATCCACGACGAGGAGGGTCGCGAAGGCCTGCTGCTGCTGGCCGAGGACTACCCGGATGTCGACTCCATCTTCCTGCACAAGGGCGAGCGCGCTCGTGGTGCGGGGGAGCGCTAGGAGGCGTCATGGGTCCGGTCAGAGCCTGCTCCCTGATCCTCGGCGCCTGCTTGGCGCTCGGCTTGGCCTACGCGTCGCCGGCCCAGGCCGAGGTGCGGCGCTTCGCGGTGCTGGCGGGCAACAACGAGGGCTCCCCCGGGATGCACATGCTCTACTTCGCCGAGGACGACGCGCTCAAGATGCAGCGCGTCCTCACCACCGTAGGGGGCTACGACTCTGGCGACGTGGTGGTGCTCCTCAACGAGCGGCGCAATGATCTGCAAGCCGCCATGGTGGACATCCGCGACGACATCGCCGCGGCCAAGGCCCAGGGACACGAGACCCTGTTCCTCTTCTACTACTCGGGCCACGCCGACGAGGACAAGCTCCAGCTTGGCTCCACCTCTCTGTACTACGAGATGCTGGACGGACTCATCGAGCGCAGCGGCGCCGACGTGCGGCTCGCTTTCCTCGACGCCTGCCAGTCCGGCGCCATGACCGGCACCAAGGGTGGTACGCGGGCCCCCAGCGTCGTCTTCGACGTGACCGAGCGGCTGGGTGCTTCCGGCCAGGTGGTCATCACGTCGAGTTCTCGGGACGAGGCCAGCCAGGAGAGCGACGAGATCGGTGGATCCTACTTCACCCACTTCCTCATCAGCGGGCTGCTGGGCGCAGCCGACGACAACGCCGACGAGCGGGTCACCCTGGAAG
>CAZHIK010000760.1:4110-4876 GCA_964532635.1 uncultured Enterobacterales bacterium | reverse complement strand
CCGAGCCCGTAGCCGAGCCCGAGCCGGAGGTCCTACAGACCGTCCCGGAGCCGGAACCCGAGCCGGAACCCGAGCCCGAGCCCGTAGCCGAGCCGGAGCCCGAGCCGGAGCCGGAGCCGGAACCCGAGCCCGAGCCCGAGCCTGAGAGCCAGGACGGCGTCGCTGATGCCGATGGTGGCAACGGTCGGATCAAGGAGCCCAAGCCACCGCGCACCGGCGGTGGCGGCGGCTCGGTGATGGGCAAGGCCTTGCTGGGCGGCGGCGGCGGCTGCCTCGCTATCGGCACTGGCCTGTACTTCGCATGGGTCAACCCGGCCTATGCCGCGGTAGCCGACGCGAATGACGCGCCTGCCGGCCTCACCCGGTCCGAGGCGGACGACATCACCGCCCGCTTCAACACCGCCCGCCTGGTCACCACGGGTCTGCTGGGCGTGGGCCTGGCCGGTGTAGCTGCCGGCGGCGTGCTGGAGTTCACCCACGTGGGCGTCATGCCCAACGGGCTCACCGTCAGCGGTCGATTCTAGCCCCCAAAGGGTGCTGGCTCACCGCTGCTCGTGCGCTCGAGCTGTACGAGCAGGGGCTTGTGGTATCCGGGCAGTGCGATGGACTGGGCGCTGCGTACTCGCCAGCCGGGGCCCGAGAGGACCCGCTCCATGCGGTAGAGGGGGAGGAAGGGCATGCCGCGCACGGCCGATGGCCAGGTGGGCGGGCCACCCGCATCGTGGAGCCCGACACCTCGCAGGGCCGAGAAGATGTGCTGGAAGGT
>CAZHIK010000760.1:0-4100 GCA_964532635.1 uncultured Enterobacterales bacterium | reverse complement strand
ACCGAGGTGACCGGCGGCGACCACCGAGGGTCCACCCAGGGCGGCGGCCGCGGCCAGAGCCTGGCTGCCGTCCTGGACAGCGCTCGCCCATGTGTCGGAGCCGAGCTGGCTGGAGCGCGTGGGGAGCTGGTAGGCCACCACGGGCACGGTGCCCACACCCTGGATTCTCGGAAAGGCGAACACCAACTGGCCGGAGGTCCGACGCGCCGCGTGGTGGTCCGGGAGCTGCTCCTGGTCGGCGTGATCCAACGCATAGTCAGCGAGAATCGGTCCCTGACCAGGGCCGAAGATGGTGAGGGGCCATGCGCCCGCCTCGTCACCGCAGTCCGCGAAGACACCCCGCACGAAGATGCCCACCTGGTCGCCCCTGGCGCCGAAGCTGAGGCTCTCCCCGGGGAGCACCTCGGCCAGCCGCTCCAGGAAGCGGCCGTCGTTCAAGCCTGTCACCACGGCGAGGTCGGGGCGTTGCTCTACCAGCACTTGGAGCGCGCCGCTGTCGAGGGGAGCCCCCGAAGCGTTCCAGCTCAGCACGCGGAGAGGTGCATTGGGAAGCTCGTTTTGCTGGGCGCACTCCGCTGCCTTGTCGGCCCAGGGGATCTCGAGCTCCGGTGGCTGGGGGGCCGCGCCTGGAGCGTGCAGCACCGCGATGGCGGTGGCTGTGCCGATGGTGATGGTCAGCGCCGGCAACCACCAGCGCCGGCCGAGCAGGATCAGCAGGCCGTAGCAGGCCAGACCGATGAGCACCGGCTCCGCCAGCATGAGCAGTCCGACCACGCGGCCGGTGCCAGCTCCGGGCCTGAACAGCATCGCAGCCAGCAGGGGCAGCACCAACAGGGCCGCGGCGAGGCCCCGATGCCAGCCCCGAGAGCGCCGGGTCGGCTGGGGAGGGGAGGTCATGGGCTGAACGTACCCCGGCTGGCCTGTGGTAGCCTCGATCCGAAGCACGCAGAGGTCGGTCCACCGTGGACGAACAGTGGTGCGAGAGCTTGTTGGCCGAGGCACGGACCTTAGTGTCCGAGCGCTCCTGGCAAGAGGCCGCGGCGCGCTTCGCCAGGGTGGCCACCAAGCTGGCCGCGGCGGGTCATGACGAGCGCGCCCAGGAGGTCTTTGCTGCGGGAGGTGATGCCGCCTGGCGGGCGGATCTGCCGGATCGCGCCATGCGCTGTCTGGTGCGCTCTCGGGAACGCCTCGGCTCAGGATCGTCCCTCAACGGTGTGCGCGCGGTCCAGATGGCCGGTGTGCTGCTGGAGCTGGGCGAGCTGGGCTCGGCTTCCCTGCTGCTGGACGAGGTCGAGGAGGGACAGCCGGGGCGCGAGCTGATGATGGTGCTGTTGGACACTCGCATCGCCATCGACCTGCAACAGGGTCGGGTGAGTCGGGCCCACAGCGATCTCGTGCGCCTCGAGAGCTTGGTGGGAGAGGAGGCCGCGCCGGTGCTGCTGTACCGGCAGGGGCAGCTTGCGGCACGACTGGGCCACTTCGGTGATGCCGTGGACGCCTTGAGCGCCTGTGTCGTCCTCATCGAGGACCGGCCCGCGTACGATGGGCCGCGGGGTGCTGCGCTGCTCGAGCTGGGTGAAGTAGCCTGCTTCCGCGAGGACTTCGACGACGCCCTCGCCGTGCTCGAGCGAGCCGCCGACGCCTGGGACAGGGCAGGCCGCCGTTCGGGACGGATGCGGGTGGAGGCCGCACGGATGCGTCTACTGGGGTGTATGGGGGCCGTGGAGACCCTCACCAGTGGGCTGGAGCGCAGCATCCGTTTTGCACGGGAGCGGGACCTGCGCCTGCTCGAAGCCGAGCTGCGCCTGGCCAGTGGGGTGTGCAACCAGGCGCGCAATCCCCAGCGCAGCGCGGCACAGCTGGACCGCGCCATCGAGCTGGCGGGCGCCATCGGGGCCACCAGCCTTCGGGGGCGCGCGCTGCTGGCGAGGCACGACGGCCCCGACGGGGATCGCGGCGCCCTCGAGCAGGCCTGCCTGGACCTGGTGGAGGTGCCCACATGGCGCAGCCGCGCCTTCCTGGCCCTTGCGCGGGTGTTGGGCAGCACCGCCCAGGGCCGTCCCGAGGCTCTGGAGATTTGCGCCACGGCCCTGTGCCGCTTCTCGGCCATGGGCCTGGCAGGAGACGAGGCCCGAGCCCGCGGGCTGCTGTGGAGGCTGAGCGCGGGGAGGTAGGGGTGCATCGCCTCGGGGCGAGCGGACCTACCAGTCCTCGTCGTCGTCCGGATCTCCCTCGAAGGTGATCGCCACCTTGCCGCCGCTGGAGGTGGAGGTGCCGGCCAAGGCTTCCTTCTTCATGGATCGTCTGGCGAACCAGGGGAAGATGGCTCCGAAGGCCAGGGAGAAGAGCATCAGCCAGTAGCCCACCAAGGGTTCCATCTCGCCCCCTTCGGTCAGCTCGATGAAGGACTTGTAGAGGAGGTGGACGAAGGGCACGGCGGAGGCACCGCTGGCGATGTAGAGCAGCAGGTGGCGGGTGAGCTTGAACAGGGCCAGGCCGCAACCGATCAGGGCGATGCCGGCCAGCAGGTAGAGCCAGAAGACCTTGTTGACCTGGGTGGCTTGGTAGGCGCTGACCTCGGCGCCGCAGCCGCGGACCATGGGGACCCAGAAGCTCACCATCACCACCATGCCCGCGCCAGTGAGGAAGCGGCCGGCCAGCACGCTGCGCTTCAGGGGTGCCTTCATTGGGGGCCGCTCGTGTGCTGTGGTGGGGTGCTCGGGTCGATTCCAGGTATCCTCTCCTCGGGATGGCCGCCCGCTTCGCAGAGGGGAGCTGGCGTGCTATGCGGACTTCGGACCGAACGAACCCAAGGACGGGAGTCGGCATGCGACGCGAAGATCAGGAGCGAGCCCTGGTGGAGGTCACATCGCGGGTCGTGGACCGCTACGTCCAGGCCGCCAAGGGCAGTGAGGGGCACCTCGAGGGCGTGCTCAGCGACACGCTCTACCACGAGGGCCTGCGGCTCGAGCGCGAGGATGGCTCGGATCCTGTGGTCAAGGCCTATCGCCAGCTCTACGGCCGAACGCGGCGGGAGCTGAGCTCGGCTTCCTCGAGCCGACAGAAGGCGCTGCTCACCGAGATCACCCGCCGCTTCGCCGAAGAAGTGGTGGGCAACTTCGACGAGCGGGGCTACCGCGTGGCCACCCGCGCGCTGCCCCACGGGCTCTCCGCCCTGCTCAAGGGAGCCTCGGTGCGCCGTGTGGCCAATATGGACATCCTGCTGCGCCGCGGCCTGCAGGAATACGTCAGCGTCGAGGGCGAGGTGGACCACGTGCGTGCGCTGTTGGACCGCGGCACACTTCTGGTCACCCCCACCCACAGCTCCAACCTCGACAGCCCTGTACTGGGCTACGCGGTGTACTTGATGGGCATCCCGCCGCTGACCTACGGCGCGGGGCTCAACCTCTTCACCAACCCAGTGCTGTCGTTCTTCATGGGCAACCTGGGGGCCTACAAGGTGGACCGGCGCAAGAAGGCGGGGCTGTACAAGGCGGTGCTCAAGGAGTACTCGACCTGCGCGTTGGAGCTGGGCTATCACAGCCTGTTCTTCCCCGGCGGCACCCGCAGCCGCAGCGGCGAGGTCGAGCGCAAGCTCAAGAAGGGCCTGCTGGGTACGGCGGTGCGGGCCTACACCAACAACCTCCAGGCCGGCCGGCCCAAGCCCGACATCTTCGTTGTGCCTTGCACCATCAACTTCAAGCTGGTGCTCGAGGCCGAGTCCCTCATCGAGGATCACCTGAAGGAAGTAGGCAAGGCCCGCTTCATCATCACCGACGACGAGTTCTCGAAGCCTCGCCGCATCCTGAACTTCATGTCGAACCTGTTCAGCCTCGACGCCCGCATCGTCGTGCGCTTCGGCAAGCCCTTGGACGTGTTCGGCAATCCGGTGGACCGTGATGGTCGCAGCCTCGACCCCAGGGGCCGGGTGGTGGATCCGCGCTCCTACGTCAGCCGCGACGGCGTGCCGGTGCGGGACGATCAACGCGACCAGCAGTACACCACCGAACTGGCCAGGGAGATCGCCGACAGCTACGGTCGCAACAACGTGGTGATGTCCACCAACCTGCTGGGCTTCGCGCTCAACAACCTGCTGCGGC
>CAZHIK010000759.1:0-4883 GCA_964532635.1 uncultured Enterobacterales bacterium | reverse complement strand
GTCTTCGTCCACAACGGTGAAGGTGATGACCGGGGCGCCGGAGGTCTCCACGCCGGTGATGGTGACCTCGAGGGACTCGGGATCGGTCACATAGTCCTGACCGTCCTCGCCATCGGCACCATCGGCACCATCGGCACCATCGGCACCATCGGCACCGTCAGAGCCGTCGGCACCGATCTCGCCATCCATACCATCGGCGCCAGCGGCACCGTCGAGTCCATCCGCACCCGGGGGACCTTCGCAGGCCACCGAGAACGTCAGGCAGAGGGTCATGCAGACCAGAGAGAGTCGCTGCATCGTGTTCCTCGCTGGGGGGGTGAAAGTTACGAGACCCAAGACGCAAGATGTATGCCAGCTCACATCGGGCGAAAACGACCCTTCCACCGTAGCTGGTTGAAACATTTCGTTCCAAGTGTACGGTTATTCGTCACCAGTGACGGGATCCCGTCACCCCCAACTACTCATCTTCGCCGAGCCACCAGCTCAACCCACCCTGCGCAGCACCATCGCGCACCCCGACGAATGCCAGCACGCTGTCGTAGAACAGCCCCCAGTCCATCGCACCGCCGTAGAACGCCTCCTCGTCGACAGTGACGGACCAGCTGGTGCCGTCGTCGCTGCCAAGGGTGGCGCTGCCCGCCAGGGCGCCGTCCACCGCAGAGACCTGGTGCACCCGCACCTCGTCAAGGGTGCTGGTGTTGGTGGTGCACTCGAAGCTCACCGTGCCCGCGCCCCCGGAGAAGCCAGCGGAGGAGACGGGCGAGGCGTCCCAGGAGATGGAGTCCACCCAGATCAGCTCTTCACCCTCCAGGAACGCGAAGGCGAAGAACAGGGTGGTCAACTCGCCGCAGTCCACGGGCGTGGGGAAAGACTCGCCGCCCACCCAGCCTTCCCAGACCCCCGAGCCCTGGGGCATGAGAATCACGCTGGTGGCCAGGCTGCCGTCCAGGCCGTACCAGGCATGGGCGAGGACCCCGTCGGCCTCGACGTTGCTGTAGGTGTGGAAGGTCCACAGCTTGCCGCTGCAGTTCACCGCCGAGTCGGCCCAGGGATCGGTGTCGGTGTCGGCATCCGTGTCCGCGTCGGCATCAGCATCGGCGTCGGCGTCGGCGTCGCTGTCGGTGTCGGAGTCCGCGTCGGCGTCTGTGTCCGTGTCGGTCTCGGGATCACCGCTCTCGACGCCACCCGCGCAGTCGGGCGAGCCAGCGCAGCCCAGATCGTCGCAGTCGAACAGGCCGTCGCCGTCGTTGTCGGCACCGTCGCGGCAGTCTTCGGCGTTGCGCCCTTCGGGCAACGTACAGCCGGCCAGCAGCAGCAGGAAGAACAGGCGGGAAGCTCGCATCATGGGACCTCCACTCCACCCCATCTTGCCTCGAACCCCGCGCCTACGTCACGACCCACCCCACCACAACAGCGGGATACGCTGCTCGGAGCCCGCCGAATAGCCCCAGGCCAGCAGCTCCCGCTCGATCTCGGGCAGGTGGGCCGCGCCCCAGGGGATCACCACCACGGGCGCCTCGTCCACCGCTGCTCGCAGGTGGTCGATGAGCACACCGTTGCGCAGATCGATGACGTCGTACCAGAAGGCGTCCTGGTCGGCCTCGGTGGTCTCCCCGGACAGCGCGAACAGCTGGGTGAGCACCTCGACGTTCACCCCGTCTTCGTCCAGCAAGGTGGTGGTCAGGCGCAGGTAGCGCTGCGTGGTGGCGGACATGACGCTCACGTCCACGTCGGCGTTCCGCAGGCGCAGACCCTCGCGGTAGCTGTCGAAGGGGCGCTGGCTCACCAGCCCGGTGCTGTCCGCCACCGCCTCGTAGTGCATCCGCTCCCCCAGCAGCCCCTGCTCGTCGCTCACGCCCTCGGTGAGCACCAGCACGTCGGGATGGTCGAAGCTGGCGGCGATGGCCTCGTAGGCACTCTCGTCGCCGATGTGCATCATGCCCAGCAGTCGCACCGTGCTGTCGCCCCGGGTGTAGACGCGCTCCACCAGCTCCAGGCCCTGGGGGGTGACCCGCACGAAGCCCCCGGTGAACCGATCCAGGCAGCGCTCGCACAGGCCCACGAAGCTCACGGAGAAGCCGGGGATCACCAGCAGCAGCGTGAACGCCACCATCCGCAGGAAGGCGCCGACGGAGAACAGAGGCGCGCGCAGGTCCTCGGCCCACAGCCAGGGCCGACCCGTGCGCAGCCGAAGCGCCAGCACCGCCCCCAGGCCCAAGCTCACCTGGGCCACGGTGACGTGGGCCATCCCGTAGTTGGGCCAGTCCAGCCAGTATGCGAGAGGCAGCCCCAGCACCATGGCGGCGAGGGGAAACAGAGCCAGCGCCACGAAGACCCTCGGCACGGCCCGGGACAGCACCGCCAGCAGGTAGACCGGCAGCCCGCCCAGCACCACCAGGCCCGCCACCGGGTTGCGCAGCCACCCCAACAGGTGGAAGCCGGTCAGCCCGAAGCCCAGCTCGTCCACCACACTGATCCCCGCGTCCGCCAGGAACAGGGCCAGGTAGAGGTTGAGCAGGATGGCCAGGACGGTGGGGATGCGGGCTCCTGTGCAGTGGGACCGGGAGTGTAGCAGCATGGAATGCCACCGGAGCCTGCTGGTAGGATGGGCGACCAGGAGGTCACCATGCTCTGCGCCCACTGCACGCGGCCAACCGAGGTCGAACCCTGTGAGCACTGCGGGGAGTCCCCCCTGCTGGACGGGCGCTACCGGCTGGAGGCCATCCTGGGTCGCGGTGCCTCCGGCACCACCTGGCGCGCCACCGACGCCGAGGGTGGGACGGCGGCCATCAAGTCCATCCCCCTCGAGGAGGTCGCCGGCCCCAAAGAGCGGGAGCTGGTGGAGCGCGAGGTGCGGGTGCTGCGAGAGCTGAACCACCCGGGCATCCCCACCTACATCGAGCACCTGGTGCTGGGGGAGGACGAGCCGGTGCTGTGGCTGGTGCTGGAGCTGATCCCAGGCCGCTCCCTGGCAGAGGAGCTGGAGGACCACCGCTACACCCCCAAGGAGGTGCTGGCCATCGTGGCCCAGCTGGCGAGGATCCTGAGCTACCTGCACGAGCTGGCCCCGCCGGTGATCCACCGGGACATCAAGCCCGGCAACGTGATGCGTCGGCCCGACGGCAGCCTGCTGCTGATCGACTTCGGCTCGGTGCGAGATGTGGCCAAGGGATCGATAGCGGGCAGCACCGTGGCGGGCACCTTCGGCTACATGGCCCCAGAGCAGTTCGCCGGGGACGCCGCGCCGCGCTCCGATCTATACGGCCTGGGCGCCCTGGCGGTGGCCCTGCTCACCCGCAAGGAACCCCAGGCCATGAGCGACCACGCCAACCGCCTGCGCTGGGCCGAACACACCACCGTGCCCGAGGGGATCCACGACCTCATCAACCGCATGGTCGAGCCGGATCTGGCGCGGCGCGCCAGGTCCGCGGCCTGGGTGGAGCAGCGCGCCCAGACCATGCTGGCAGCGGGCAACCTGGAGCTTCCGGTCAAGCGCCCGAGCGCGCAGGTGGACAAGGTGCTGGAGCCCAAGCCCCGCGACGCGCGCTGGTGGATGCTGGCCGGAGCCCTGCTGGCCACCGGCGTACTGGTGCCTGTACCCTTCCTGCTGAAGGGTGCCGACTGGCTGTCCAGGCCCCAGAGCGCCGAGCCCACCGTGCAGCTCCCCAGCGGCCCACCCGACGCCGAGCCTCGGACCGAGCAGCCCCTGATCCAGCGACCGGGTGCGGGCGAGGGCGCCGCCGACCTCCAGCCCCGGGAGCGCATCGTCACCACCCTGGGCGAGGACCCCGGCATCCAGGGCTGCGTGGCCGAACACCAGCGCACCAACCCGGGGGACGTGATCGCCCTCGAGGTGCGGGTCTCCCCACCCAACGAGGTCACCAGCGTGAGCGTGGGGCCCAACGACCTCGCCAGCAGCGAGGTGGCCCGCTGCCTGGAGAAAGCCACGCTGCGCGTGGCCCTGCACGGCGTCGAGCTGGAGCGCGCGGGGAGCGTGACCCTGGCGTTCGACTGATGGCCGCCGAGCGGGTGCCCAGGCATGTGGTCGTCGAGATCACCAACGCCTGCAACCTACGCTGTTCCCACTGCGCCTCCAGCTCCGGTCGGCCGCGGCCCCAGGAGCTGAGCCTCGAGGAGCTGAGGGACGTCGTGGGGACCCTGGCCGCTCTGGGCTGCAGGGAGCTGACACTGATGGGAGGGGAACCCCTGCTGAGGCCGGGCTGGCTGGAGATCGCCGCTGCGGTACGCGCCCACGGCATGGACCTTGTGCTGGTGACCAATGGCCTGCTCCTGACGGAGCCCGGAGTCCTCGACACCATCGCGGCACTGGAGCCCACGGTGGTGGGAGTCAGCCTGGACGGCGCCTCGCCCGATGACTACCGCCGGGCCCGTGGCGTGGACGGCTTCGACAAGGTCTTCGGCGCCACACGCCAACTGGCCGAGCGACTGCCGGGGCGAGTGACGGCCATCACCACCTTCACACGCAGCAACCTCGCCCAGTTCCCCGACTTCGTCACGCTGCTGGACGGCACCGGCCTGACCTGGCAGGTACAGACGGTCACCAGGGGGGGAGACCGCTTCGACACGTCCCAGCTCCTCACCATCGAAGACTACGCCTGGCTCGCCGATCGCATGCGGGAGGTCTGGACCGACAAGCGCGACCGGGTGCGCCTGCGGCACATGGATGACTTCGGCTACTTCCCCATCGATCCGAAGCTGCGCTTCCTGCACCAGACCTGGCGCGGCTGCCAAGGGGGCATCACCGCCTTCGGGCTGCGCTCGGACGGTACCGTGACCCCTTGCCTCTCCCTGCCCCGCAGCTTCGACGTGGGCAACCTGCGCGAAGTGAGCCTCGAGGCCATCTGGGCCGACGAAGCTCGCTG
>CAZHIK010000758.1:0-4886 GCA_964532635.1 uncultured Enterobacterales bacterium | reverse complement strand
CCGTTGGTGGCCCCCACCGAGATCAGCGCGTCGGCGGGCACCGCCAGGGCCAGGAAGTCCACGGTGGAGGCGGTGTCGGAGCCGTGGTGGTGGACCTTGTAGACATCCACCAGCCCAGGATCGAAGCCCGACTCACACGGGCCCTCGCAGTCACCCCCCAACAGGATGCTGGTGGAGCCGTAGTCCAGGCGCAGCACCACCGAGCGGTTGTTCTCGAGGCTGGCGCCGCTGTCGGCGGACAGCACCTGGGCGGTCATGGAGGGTCCCATGTCGATGAAGGAGCCCACAGACGCGACCTCGCGCCGGTTGCCGGCCGCGCTGTCGTACTCGCTGTACTGGGTGGTCGTGTAGCTGCCCCCGTGATCGAAGCAGGCCACCACCTCGGGATGATCGGCCAGCACCAGGTCCATGGCGCCAAGGTGATCGGAGTGGAAGTGGCTCACCACGGTGTAGTCCAGCTCGCTGATGCCCAGGGCCGCCATGGCAGCGGCCACCGTGGCCTGCTGGCCCGACTCGCCCGCGTCCACCAGGGTGACGAAGCCATCGGGAGAGATCACCAGGATGGCGTCGCCCTGGCCCACGTCGAGCACGTGCAGCTCGAGCTCACCGGCGCTGGTGGCCGGGCACGCGCAGTGGTCGGAGCAGGCGCCGGGACA
This sequence comes from uncultured Enterobacterales bacterium, assembly GCA_964532635.1. Taxonomy (GTDB): domain Bacteria; phylum Myxococcota_A; class UBA796; order UBA796; family JAFGLY01; genus CALDOK01. The sequence goes on along the minus strand of CAZHIK010000758.1, from coordinate 4,230 downwards.
CGCCGAGTCGTCGCTCGCCTCGCACTCCTCGTAGCCGTTGATCACACCGTCGCCGCAGCTGGCGGTGACGGTGAAGCAGGCCGAGGTGTCGAAGCTGCAGTCGCTGGCGCATGCCAGGCTGCCGGAGCTGTAGCCAAGGCTCTCACAGCTCTGGCCGTCCAGATCCGACCCATCGCAGGACTCTCCCCCCTTGACCACGCCATCGCCACAGAAGGGCTTGGCCGCCAGTGCGGTGCCACCGGGCACCAGGAAGAGGACGGACAGCACGAGGACGGAAGCCGGACGCATGGCGAACTCCTGAGGACGAGCGGGATGCAAAGGACGTAGCCCCTCATAGCGTAGTTCGCATTCCTGCACGCCCGCGTTCCCCGGCGTGACCCCGATGTGCCCCCCCGAGGCGCCATCTCTGTCCGAACACTTACAGGCGCACGGGGCGACGCTTGGCTCGCACGCAGAGGAACACAAGCTGGGGCATGGAACGATCCCCGCGTCGCGTGCGGATCACACCCAGGAGGCTTGGATGCCGCGTATCGTCATCGCCCTGGTCCCCGTGGACCGCCCCCTGCGCCGCCGCCGTCGCGGCGCCCGCCGAGGGGCGTCCGCCATCGTCATCGCCCTGACCATGGTGGTGCTGCTGGGCGCAGCAGCCCTCGTGATCGACCTGGGCCACATCACCACGGTCCACGGTGAGCTGCAAGCCGCCGCGGACGCAGCGGCCCACGCCGCCGCTCGCCAGCTGGACGGCAGCGACGATGGCTTGCTCCTCGCCAACGAGCAAGGCCACCGCTTCGCTGGCGGCAACGAGGCCGCCCAGGAGGCCGTGAGCTTGACAGAACACGGCTCCACCCTGGAGCTGGGAGTCTGGGACGACGGGAGCTTCTCTCCAGGTGGGGATGCCGAGGACATCAACGCTGTACGCACCGTGGCCCGCCGCGTGGACCTGAACCCCTGGCTATCCGGCGCCGCCTTCGGCATCGACGCACTGGCGGCCTCGGCCGAGTCCATCGCCATCCACCAGGTGGACGGCGCCGGCGAGGTGGCCTGCTTCCTGCCCATGGCCGTGGCCGACTGCACCATCACCGACCTGTACAGCACCGGCGTCAACTACGTGGACTTCTACATCAACCCACCCGCCATCGACAACGTCGGCTGGGCCATGCCCGACGGCAACCCCAGCTCGAGCTGGCTGCAGGACCAGCTGCGCAACTGCCAGCACGACGGCACCGCGAGCATCGGCGGTGACATCGGCCTGAGCAACGGCACCGTCACCTCCGTCCTGACCGAGATGGCCGACATGCTCAACGAGGGCACGGGGACCACCTGGAGCACGGAGCACTGGGGGGCCATGCCCGAGAGGCTGGAAAACAGCGGCGTGGACGATGGCGCCTTCGGCAACACCATCGAGGGGGCCATGTTCACCTTCACCGACTCCGAGTACTGCGCCGACAGCGGCGGTGGCTTCAACGAGCACCAGGCCATCAGCGGCTTCGTCTGGGCATCGATCTACGACGTGGTCACCCACGGCCCAGCCGCGGACCGCACCATCCGGGTGCGGCTCGAGGTCACACACATGCGCGATGTCGGCACTGGCGGCGGTGGACCCGACTTCGGCATCGTCGGTCGCGACGTGGTCATGGTTCGGTAGGAGCACGAAGATGCGGACATCCAATCCCTTCGCCACCCGCCGCGGCGGCGCCGCCCTCGAGGCCGCCCTGGTGATCCCCGTCCTGCTGACGATCCTCATGGGCATCATCGAGACCGGCTGGGTCTTCCATGGTCAGCAAGCCGTCACCCGGGCCGTACGCGACGGCTGCCGTGCAGGCGCCATGGCGGCCAGCCCCGACGATCCGGCCGACGCCGCCAGCAACGCCATCGCAGCCGCGCTGGACGAGCACGGCTTCGTCTGTCCCGACGCCGGCTGCGAGCCCGAGGTCGCCCTGGCCTGGTCCGCGGGCGAGCGCTTCCTCAGCTGCAGCCAGACCGCCCCCCACGCCTCCCTCACCAGCTTCATCCCCGGGATGGAGGCCATCTCCCTCACCAGCGCCACGCGCAACCGCGTGGAGCGCACGGAGGACTGACCCATGCCTGATCAGCCCCACCGCTCCAGACGCGGAAACACCGTCGTGGAGTTCGCCATCGCCCTGCCCGTGCTGCTCGCTCTGCTCACCGGCGTGGTGGACTACGGCGTCTACTTCATGCAGCGATCCGCGGTGCTCAACGCCGCCAAGGACGCCGCCCGCATCGCCGTGGCGTCCCCCCAGGACACCAGCCCTGTCGCCATGGCTACAGAGCACGCCGACGGCATCCTGCTGGAGAGCCTAGCGACCTGCGACGACTGCGCTGCCACCGCCAGCGTCGTCACCCTCGATGGCTGGCTGGCCCTCGAGCTACAGGTCACCCGCCCCTTCGAGCCGCTCGCCGGCCTTGTCCCAGTGCCCGCCCAGGCCAGCGCCACGGTCACCATGGCCCTCGAGCATCAAGACCTGGAGTACTACGGGTTCTAGGTAGTCAGACACTGGGACCCTGACCGTTCTGCCCCTCAGCCCTCTTCCCACAGGGAAATCGAGCGAGCTCCCACCAAGGTCCATCGGCCCCAACCGCCACCCGACAGCTCCGGACCTTCATTCCAGCTGGTCCACCGTGCAGAGGCCGTCGCGCTGGCGCTCATCGCTGCGCTCTGGCCTGATGCCTCCTCGACGATCACAACAACGGCCTGGCCGGCATCGCCTGGCCGGGTCGTTGCTCATCGCAAGAACTCGAGCACGGCACCCACCGACATCAGCAGGCGAGTGCAGGCCCCGCCAGGTGGGTCCCCATGCGAAGGCTCTGACGCCACAGAGCCACGGACCTGCCACCTGCATCACGAACCAAAGGCGCCGTAGCAGGGGGACACACCGACCGGCAGGCCGGAGGCGAGCAGAGAAAACCTCTGCCCCCGCCACCCGAGGGGTCAGCTCCCCTGGGCCGAGGTACCAGGATGACGGACTCAGCGGGTCAGCTCGAAGCTGTCCAGCACGGTGCCGTCGAGCCGGTAGGCCGTGGCCTGCAGGGCCTCGGTGGACACGTCGATCACCATGTAGTGGTAGGTGGACTCGGTCAGCTCGAGGAACCAGTCGGAGCCGGTGCCGTACAGCGGCGCCCCCGCACCCCCGGTCGTGACGTAGGTGATCCCCTCGGGGTCCTGCTCCTCTCCGATGATGGGCACGCAGCGCTCGTAGAGGTGGTTGTGCCCGGTGAGCACCAGCGCGTCGGGGGCGTAGGCCTCGAGCTGGGGGTTCCACTCGTCCCGGGCCTCGAGGTTGGGGGCGTGGCTGCCGTCGGTCCAGCTGGGCCGGTGGTGGGTCATGATGCGCCAGGGGCGGTCCGTGCTCGCCAGGTCCCCGGCCAGCCAGGCCGTCTGCTCCAAGGCGCTATCGCCTGGAGCCAGGTCGTTGAGCACGGTGATGTGCAGCGGACCCCAGTCCACCCCGTACCACTGCTCGTTGCCCGGCAGGGCGAAGGAGCCGAAGTAGTTGGGGGCCATGAACTCGTGGTTGCCGTGCACCGTGAGCACTGGAAGCTCAGCCAGCACCGGCTCGGAGACCTCGAGCCACTCGTCCCACAGGCTCTGCAGGCCTCCCAGGGCCACCACATCGCCGGTGTGCAGCAGCAGGTCGGGCTCGTGACCGGCCGCCAGCTCGATCACCTGCTCCCAGGTCTCGATGTCGTCCCGCGAGTCCCCCAGCACCACCAGCCGCACGGGCTCCAGCGGATCGGCGCTGGCGGTGGTGAAGCCGAATTCCTGGCTCCAGGCGCCCCGGCCGCCCACCCGGTAGCGATACTCGGTGGCGGGCTCGATCCCGCAGAGATGCAGCTCGTGGAAGCGGGAGGTGTCGTCGGGAGCGGGGAAGGACGCCCCCTCGAGCAGCAGCTCGCCGTCGGGCCCCATCAGCCGCACCTGGGTGGCGAGGGTGGCCAGGTCGGTCTGCCACAGCAGGGTTGCATCCTGGGACGGGTCGGCGTGGACGCCCAGGTGCAGGTTCCGCGGCTCGGGCTCGTCGCCGAGAAACGGAACGTGGGGCGTGGCGTATGGCAGATCCTCGGGATCCTCACCGAGCACCGGGGGCTCCCGCAGCACAACGGGGCAGGCGTAGGGACCGTCGGGGACCACAGGGGGGGCGGTGTCTACGGACGGCTCGGGGTGACAGGCCAGCGCGAGGACGAAGATCGGAAGCATGCTCGGTTGTGGAC
>CAZHIK010000757.1:0-4887 GCA_964532635.1 uncultured Enterobacterales bacterium | reverse complement strand
GGTTGCCAGGCGGCGGGCAGCGCGCCGGGTGATGTCGAGCTGCCAGGCGATCTCGGAGAGGGGAAGCCCGGCGGCCTTGGCGATGCAGCAGGCCGCTCGGCGGGCGTTGGCTTCGCAGGCCAGTCGGCCCCGGAGTTCAGGGGGCGCAGCGGCGGCCGCGGCCGCGGCCGAGAGAAGGCGGGCGGGGCCGAGGGTGCGCACGGTGTCGAGGTCGATGGGGTCGAGGCGCCTAGCGGGGAGGCCGACCGCGGCCAGGGCGTCGGCTTGGGTGGCGCGGGGCAGGGCCTCCATGATCCGCAGCTGCAGGCCCGGGATCACGCGAGCGCCCACCAGGTCGGGCAGGCAGCTGCCCTGCCACAGGGCGGGGTGGACGGGAAGCTCGTGCTTGGCGGGCTGGCGGAGCACGTAGTCGAAGACGTTGAGCATGTGCCTGCGGTCCACGATGGGCTGGACGTGGGTGGGGTTGACCTCCACGGCGGCCAGGGCGCGGACGCTGAGGGTCATGGCCCGGACCAGGCGCTGCAGCGCAGGTTCCTCACAGACCACTACGGCGTGCAGGTGGTCGTCCACGATGCAGAACAGGGCCAGGGTGCGGCCGCACAGGTCGCAGAGCTTCCAGACGGCTCGACGGGTAGGGTCGGGACCGGGGAACAGGGCCAGGCGGGACACGGAGCTGATGTTGAGATGCCAGGGTCGCATGGGGCCTCCTTTGGGGGGAAGCAAACGCAAAGGGCGTGCCAGGCGAAAATCGGCTTTGCACGGTTCTGGCCTTCGACGATCGTCGAACTTTCGACGGTCGGTTCGACGATCTTCGACACCCCAGGGGGGCGGACCGAGATTGGCTTCCAGGAACCTGGAACGGGAATTGGGTCCGGGGGGGGGGACCGAAGCGGGGTTGCAGGGGCGGGAACGGTGATTGGGTCCGGAGGGGCGGACCGAGATCGGGTTCCAGGTTTCTGGAACAGGGATTGGGTCCGGCTTCCCCCAAGAGCCCGGAGCCTGGAGCGCGGAGCGCGGAGCCTGGAAGCCGGGCCTTGGAGCCCGGAGCGCGGAGCGCGGAGCCCCCAGCCCGGAGCCCCCAGCCCGTAGCTCGTAGCTCGTAGCTCGTAGCCCGTAGCCCGTAGCCCGTAGCCCCCAGCCCGGAGCCCGTAGCCGGAAGCCGGAAGCCCGGACTCGCCGCTTTCCGGTTACCGCTCCCCCTGGAGGTGCGAACGTGCGAACCACGACCCTGCTCTGCTTGCTCGCGGCCTGTCTTTGGCTGCTGACCGGCTGCCTGGCCAAGCGCGACATGGCGTATGCCTATGAAGAGTCCTACGCCTACGACGACTTCGACGACGACTACGGCGGCTACCCGGCCGAAGCCGAGAGGATGGTGGCCGAGCCGGCGCCCCGGCGGGCGCGCAAGTCGGCGTCGGCTTCGAGCGGCTCCGCTCCCCAGGCACCGCCTCCGGTGGCCAGTCCCAGCTCGAATGCACCGCCTCGCGACGAGCCCGCGGACCAGGCCGAGCAGCCCAAGGCCGAGCGCATGGTGCACTACGACGGCTGGATGCGGCTTCGGGCCACCAAGGTGCAGGACACCCTGGACGCCATCGCCAAGCACGCCGAGGATGTCGGCGGCAAGGTGGAGCGCATGGGGGGCGGCACCATCACGGTAGCCGTGCCGGTGTCCAACTTCGAGGCGAGCTTCGCCCTGCTGGGCGAGATGGGTGATCTGCTGGACAAGTCCATCACCGCCACCGACATCACCGAGCAGTTCACCAGCACCGAGCTGCGGCTGCGCACGGCCGAGACCACCCGCATCCGGCTGCAGGAGCTGCTGGCCAAGGCCACCGAAGAGAGCGAGAAGCTCCAGCTGCTGCGGGAGATCGCTCGGTTGACCGAGGAGATCGACCTGCTGAAGAGCCAGGTGGAGCTGCTGGCCACCCTGGCCAGCTACTCCCGCATCACCGTCGAGGTCTGGGCCCGCCAGGCTGTGGGCCAGGGGGCCACTCGTGAGGAGCCCTGGGGCCTGGGCTGGATCCAGCGCCTGTCGCCTTTCCGGCAGGACGTGGTCGCCGCCGGCAAGCTGCTGAAGCTCGATGTCCCCGAGGGCTTCGTGGCCCTGGACATCAAGAAGCGCTTCGTGGCCGAGAGCGCCGATGGAGTGGTGCTGCGCTCCGGCAAGCTGGTCAACGAGCCGGTCGGCGACACCGACTTCTGGATGGCCGCCATCCAGCAGCGCCTGGAGCCAGAGTTCACCGAGGCGAAGGTGGAGACCTGGGGCGACTACCGGGTGCTGCGCCTGCTGCAGGGCGACGATGAACCCTACGTCTACATCGTGGCCGTGAGCGCCCAGGGCAAGTGGCTGCAGCTCATCGAGGTCTATTGCCCGGGCACCGCCCAAGAGGATCGCCACGGCGCGGCCGTGCGCGGTGTGATCGAGGGCGCGGGCGGGGTGAGCATGGCCCCTGTGAGCAGCGAAGGGAGGGCAGGATGATGGCGCGCCGCACAATCATGTCCGTCCTGTTGGCGGCCCTCTGTCTGCCCGGTGTCGCCGGCGCGGCCGAGGAGATCGTGGCCGGCAGCCTGACCGTCAAGGTCACCCAGCGCGATGAAGCCGCCGCAGCGATCATCGCCGAGGCCAGGGAGTCCGGGGGCTGGTTCAGCACCCTGGCCCAGGATCGCATCACCCTGCGCGTCCCGGCTGCCGAGGTGGAACCGCTGATGGACTTCTCCGCTGGGCTGGGCGTGCTCGCGGATACGCAGATCAGCCGCACCGACCGCAGCCGCGACCTCAGCCAGGCCCGGGCCCGGCTGGCCACCCGCGAGGAGATGCTCGAGCAGTACATGGTGGTGCTCGAGGAGGCGTCGGCCAAGGCGGTGGTCACCGTGGAGCGGGAGGTGACCCGCCTGGTGAGCGAGATCGAGCAGCTGAAGGGCCGCATCCGCTACCTGGAGGACCAGGTGAACTACGGCACGGTCACGGTCTGGTTCCAGTTCCGGGATCGCGCGGCTCCGGTCAGCGATGGCTCCAGCAGCTTCGCCTGGCTGAACACCCTGAACCTGGTGGACGTGCTGGGCGAGTTTCGCTGGCAGGACGGCAAGGGGGGCACCACCGCCTTCCTGGCCGAGCCGCCCGAGGGCTTCGCGCCCTACAAGGCCAAGAAGGCCTACCGGGCCGTGGCCCCCGACGGCGTGGTCTTCCGGGTGCGCACCGCCAAGCATGAGCCCGAGGCGGATCTGGCCTTCTGGAAGGAGGCCATGACCAAGCGGATGGCCGAGGCAGGCTACAACCACCACGCGGAGAGTGACATCAGCGCCAGCGGCACCCCGGGCACCCTGCTCGAGCTGACCGCGCCCTACGGGACGGACGACTACAGCTACATGTTGGCGATCTTCCCCGCGGGAAAGAAGCTGGTGATCGTCGAAGCCGCGGGCGAGGTGGCGACGCTGGAGGCGCGGCGGGATGCGATCCTGGAGGCGATTGGGCGGGTGAGTCCGTAGGTCCTGGATGTGAGCGGGCGGGGGTCAACCCCGCCCCTACAGTGGCGATCGCGGATGTAGGGGAGGGGTTTATCCCCTCCCGTTCAGAACACGTCGGGTTCTTCCATGCGGAAGTGGACGACGGACCAGGCGCCGTCGATGCCGGGGAAGGTCCAGCCCTCTGTGGCGTTGCGCAGGCAGGCGGCCTGGGCTTCGTCCACGAAGTAGGCCTCGAGCTGGGTGGCGGATGTGACCTCGCCCGCTTCGATGTGGATCTTGACCACCACGGTGGGGGCGCCGTTGTCGTCGGGCTTGCCGCCGCAGTGCAGGATGGCGTTGGGCTTGAGCTCGGCCACGCGGTCGGCCACGTCGGCCTCCTTGGCCAGCAGGCCCGGCAGGCCGAAGTCCAGGGACTGCTCGAGGGTCACGCTGCAGCCGCCAATGGTGGCGGGGAAGACCAGGCGCTTCACCTGCTCCTCGATGCAGGCGTGGGCCTTGTTGTCGTCCAGATCGCTCTTCACCACCTCGACCGCATCCACTACACCGTGGGGCAGCAGGGTGTAGCGGACCAGCACCTCGCCACGCATGGTGCGGTCCACCAGCAGGCGCTTGACCTGGCAGCGCTTGATGTCCTTGGCTGCGGCCTCGAACACCGCTTCGTGGGCGGCGGGGTCCACCACCTGGGCGTCGCAGCGCAGGGCCACCCGCTCGACGGTGAAGCCCATGTCGGCCTCGGGATCTTCGACCCGGATGTCCACCTCGTGGGTCATGCCGTCGCTGGGGGGCGGCAGCGCCTTGCCCACCAGCACCTCGCTCAAGCACTCGATGCGGTCCGAGGCGTCGAAGCCGCCGTAGGCCACGTCGCTGATGGCGCCGTCGGCCCCCAGCAGGACGGTGAAGAGCTCGAGGGGCTCGAGGGCGCACTCGCCCACACCGCTCCAGTGGGCGCCCATGGCGGCCTGCAGCTCAGCCCGCCAGGCCTCGGAGGCGGTGGTGGCGAGGGCGGTGGTGGCGAGCAGTGCGAGCAGGGCAGGGGCTGTGCGCATGGGGCGAGCATAGCCCGTATTTGTAGATGCGGGCTCTCCCAGGGTCACTCCACCCAGCGCAGCTCCTGCCACTGGACGGGAGCCGAGTTGTAGCCGTCGTGGGTGCCCACTGCGGAGCGGAAGGCGTTGCCGCTGTACTCGGTGTTTTGGCCGTCGGTGGCGCGGCTGTAGCCGTAGCCGCCGCGGAAGACCCCGGTCCAGCGGCCACCGGGGTCGTTGACCACGTAGCGGCTCCCGCTCTTGCGCAGGGCCACCACGGCGTGTCCGCCGCTGGCGAAGCGGCCGTGGACGATGGTGGGGGTCGCGCTGTCGAGCTGCCGGTCCACCTCGGACATGGTGCCGTCGCTGTGGGGGATGAGGCGCACAGGCAGGCCGTGAC
>CAZHIK010000756.1:0-4895 GCA_964532635.1 uncultured Enterobacterales bacterium | reverse complement strand
GCGGAGCCCGCCCTCGAAGCCCGGCTCGACGACCTGTTCGCCGCCCTGTACGGCGGTCGCGACGAGCACTGGGGCAACGCCGGCGACGTGATCGCCATCGCCGACAAGTGCATCCAGGCCGCCCTGGCCCGGCGCAGCCGCGGCCTCGACACCCAGGACGTGCCCGAGGAGCACCAGCCCTTGCTCGAGCCGCGGACGGTGACCGCCAGCGGCCTGATCGCGGGCCTCGACGAGCTGATCGGGCTGGCGGGAGCCAAGCTGGCCGTCGAGCAGTGCTTCGCGCGCCTGCGCATGGCCCAGCGCCGCAACCAAGGCGCGCGCGTGATCCCCGGCCACTTCGTGTTCACGGGCAACGCCGGCACCGGCAAGACCACCGTGGCGCGGATGATGGCCGAGCAGTTCTTCGCCCTGGGCATCTTCACCCGGCGCCAGCCCACCTCCACCTCGGCCCCCGCCCTTCTCGGCCGCTACCTGGGGCACACAGGGGACAACACCCGCGAGTTCCTCGAGTCTGGTCTCGGCGGGGTGATCTTCATCGACGAGGCCCACCAGCTCGCCCGGAGCGCGGGCAGCGGCGAGGGGCTGGGCCGCGAAGCCATCGACGCCATCGTGCCCTTCGCCGAGGACCACCGCGGCGAGTGCTGCATCATCATCGCCGGCTACCCCGGGCCCATGTCCACCCTGCTGGGCAGCGACCAGGGCCTCAGCGGCCGCTTCGCCAACCACGTCGAGTTCGAGGACTACGACGCGGACGAGCTGCGCGAGATCTTCGCCCTGTTCTGCTCCACCCACCAGCCGCCCATCGCCGTGGACCCCGGCGCCGAAGACGCGCTCATGGCGGCCCTCGAGACCGAGACGCGGCATCCCGGCTTCGCCAACGCCCGCAGCGCCCGCAACCTGTTCGAGCGCTGCTTCACCAACCTGGACATGCGCCTGGTGAGCCAGCCCGAAGCCCAGATGTCCGAGCTGTGCACCCTGCGCGTCCAAGACATCCCGGGTCACGGAGGCACTCCATGATGGACCAGCACGGCTCCCCCGACTCCGAACTGCTGCGCGGCGTGCACGTGCTGCAGGCCTTCGAGGCCCAGGCGCTCGAGCTGCTGACCCCCAGCCCCGACGACCGCCTGGACCTACCCCAGCGGGTCGCCGACTGGGATCAGGCCCTGCACAGCGCGGTCCAGGCGCTGCTGTTCATGCTCGCGTCGGCCGGTCAGCAAGGCCCCTCGGTGCAGCAGCTCGAGGCCCAGCTGCAGGCCGCCACCCAGCAGCGGTCGGGCTCGGTGGTGCGCCGCGACGAGCTGCTGCGCCACCTCGAGCTCACCGAGGGAGACCTGGGTCGCGTGCGCGAGGAGCTCGAGATGCTGGAGCAGCTCATGCGCCTGGCGGCCCTGCGCGCCCAACTGTCCGATGGCGACCCCGAGCGCGTCCAGAGGTCGGGGGCCAACCGGGGCCTCGCCCGGCAAGCCCGCCGCAACGTCGAGGACCTCGAGCGCATCGACACGGAGCTGAGACGGCTCGAAGAAGAGCGCGAGGAGCTTCTCCGCGACAACCTCCGCCAGACCGAAGAGTTCTGGACCACCGCAACCCGAGAGATCGAGACATGAGCCAGCACGACGCCATCACCCCCGAGCCCAGCGAGCTGCCAGAGCCCATGCGGCGGCTGCTGACCGGGCTGAAGGCGCACGCCCGGACCTTCGGAACCGAGCACCCCACCGAGCTGCTGCGCAAGCTCGAGGAGCTGGTGACCGGCAGCTTCGGGCTGGAGCCGGAGCTCGAGGCCTGTGGGGTGGTGGCGCTGGATGGGCTGCCCGACGACGCGAAGCCCCTGCTGCTGAGCGCCTGGCTGACCGAGGAGCCCCTCGACCACGCCACCGTCCTGACTCAACGAGACAACCTGGCTTCCCTTGGGCGAGCGCTGGACGCGAAGGCGCGCAGCGACCTGGGCGCCTTCGTGCCTGCGCACTGGGGCCTGCTCGAGGGCGGTGGCATCGTGGTCGACCAGGGCAGCACCCAACGCTTCCGCTTCCCCCGCGGGTTGGCCCGCGTCAGCCAGGCCCAGCGCGCGGCTCGCCTGGTGCTGCACCCCAGGCTCCTGCAGAACCCTACCCAGGTACATCCCGAGACCGCCATGCGCTTCAGCCTGGCGATCTTCCTCACCGGGGCGCTGTCGGGCCTGGGCCAGGTCGATGCCACCCTGGCCATGGACGCCCTGCCGTTCCTGCGGGACATGGCGCCCCAGCTGCCCCCCGAGCTGCCCACAGTTCTGGCGGAGGCCCTGGACCAGCGGGATCCACAGAAGCCCAAGGGAAGCTGCAGCGAGCTCATGGAGGAGCTGATCCGGGCCCTGGAGCGGTGCAGCGAGGACGGGCGACCGCCCCACGATCCCCAGCTGCGACACAGCGCAGACCAGTACAGCGTGCCCGGGCTGTCCAAGCAGGGCGGCAACGAGGACCGCGTTGCCGTGTACAGCGGAGCCGCGCCCACCAGCTTCCTGGCCGTGGCCGACGGTGTCTCCACCGCCGACATCGGCAGCGGGCGCCGCGCCGCCGACTGGATGGACCGGGTGGTGGACATCCGAGCCGCGAGCGTCGCCGACCTGCCCACCGACGACGGTTGGGAGCCCGCGGCCCGCGCATGGCTGAGCGAGCTGTTCGAGCAGGTCCACACGAAGATCGTGGCCGACGCCGACGACCTGCTGGCCGAAGCGCCCCTGGGCGAGCGACACAGCATGTCCACCACCCTTGTGGCTGCCCTGGTGCTGGGCAACCGGGCGGTCGTGGCGTCCGTGGGTGACTCTCCCGCGTGGCGCTACGAGGCGCGCACGGGCCGCCTGTTCCCGCTGCTGCAGCCCCACACCGTGGCCCACGACCAGGCTCGCAGGCTGCGGGATGTCCCCGGCGACACCAGCGAAGGCCAGAGCGCCCTGACCTGCACCCTCGGCCAGTGCCGCTGGGACGGCGCCATCGAGAAGCTGGACGCCACGCCCCTCGAGCTCCGCTTCCACGTGGAGACCTTCGAGCCCGGCGACATGCTGGTGCTCTCCTCCGACGGGCTGGTGGACTGCATCAAGGGCGTGGGTCCCTTCGACCGCGCCAGCCGCCTCGCCGCGATCCTGACCGAGGCCGATCCCGACTCGACGAGCCCCCGCCGCATAGCCCGCCAGCTGGTCTCCCTGGGCGAGGACGAAAACAGCACCGACAACATCACCGCCGCCCTGCTGCGCTTCGAGGCCCCCGCGGCGCCCGACTGTCCGAAGCCCCAGCGCGCCGCGTCTCAGAAGCGGAACCGAGGAAAACAGCAAGCGAAGAGGAAGCAGCCATGAGTGAAGAGGTCGCCATCTTCCCCGAGCTGAACCGGGACAACCTGCCGGCCGGGAGCGCCAACGAGCGAGTCATCGCGCGGCTGGTGGTGCAGACCTCGGACGCCTTCATGGCGCAGCATCCCCGGACCAACTGCTCCATCTTGCTGGTGCTGGACGCCAGCGGCTCCATGGGCGATCGGCTGGGCCAGGCCGCTGGCGGGATCACCAAGCGCGAAGCCGTGGTCCGCGCCTGCCGCGCGATCCTCCCGGAGCTGGATCCCACCGACCAGATCTCGGTCGTGTTCTTCGGCGGCCAGGCCAACTTCATCGACCGCAACGTGCCCGGCAGCGACCGCCGGCGCCTGGGAACGGCCTTCGACCAGCTGCTGCAGTTCAACGCCGGCATGACCAACTTCCAGGCGGCCATGCAGCGCGCCCGGGAGTGGGCGGCCGAGTCCCGGGCCGGCAGCCGCCGGGTGCTGTGGCTCACCGACGGCCTCGAGAACGCCGGCAGTCACAACTCCGCCATGGCCATCCTGAACGAGCTGGCGGGCCAGGGTGTGGTGGTGGACTGCCTGGGCATCGGTGAGGACTTCGCCTTCGACGCCATGCAGGAGTTCTCCGGGCCCACCGGCGGCCGCACCGAGCGCCTCGAGACCCCCGACCAGGCCGCTCGCATCTTCCGCGACCTGGCCGGCGTGGCCCAGCGCTCCCTGGTTCACAACGTGCTGCTGCGCCTGCGCGTGCCCGCCGCCCATCGAGACGTCGAGCTGTACCAGGTCACCCCCGAGATGCGCTGGGTGGCCGAGCTGCAGCGCGGCCCCCGCGGGGAGATCCAGCACGTGCTCAACCTGGGCAGCCTGCCCCAGCACATGTCCTACACCCTGCTGATCGCGGCCGGCGTGGACACGCCGCAGGCAGGTGTGTTGGAGCTGTGTCACTACCGGCTGGACTACTCAATCCCGTCGCTGGGCCTCGCTAGCGAGTTCCTCGAGGGCACCGTGCGCCTGCAGGTGGGCGGCCGCGAGGTGCGAGACAGCAGCATCACCAGCCAGCACACCGAGGCAACCCTCACCCGGCTCGAGGCCGACTTCCGCCGCCACTACGGGAGCGACTGGACCGCGGCAGCCCGGGTCCTCGCCGTGATGGTCAAGCGGGCCGAGGCTGCGCACCTGCCCGACAAGGTCCAGGTGTTCCAGCGCTACCTCGACCAGCTCGAGCGCGACGGCAGCCTGCGCCGGGACGACCTCAACATCCTGTTCCGCGTCAACTCGCGCTCCACCAACACCCTCGGGAATCGTCAAGAGAACGAGATCGATCCCGACGACATCGGCTTCTAGGCCAGGAGACAGCATGGCACCGACGTGGCGATGGCAGGACGGGCACCCCCGCATGGCGATCAGCCTCACCAGCGGTGAGCCCAGCGTCATCGACCTGGGCATCGCCTGGGACGGCCAGGCGCCCCGCGTGGACTGGGACCTCAGCGCTCCCCCGTTCGACGTCGGGACCGTCGATCCGGACGATCCAGGCCGCCGCCGCCTGAACCTGTCTACCGACGTGCTCGGCTTCTACGCCGTCGACGTGGCCATCCAGG
>CAZHIK010000755.1:0-4916 GCA_964532635.1 uncultured Enterobacterales bacterium | reverse complement strand
CCCCATCCAGCTTCTCCAAGTACGACACCGACGACGCCTACGGCGTGGAACTCGAGTGGGAGGTCCAGGACGACGGCAGCGGCGGGCTGGAGACCCGCGTGTGCAAGACCTCGGGGAGCCTGAGCAACGACCTCTACCTGTTCTTCGAGCACTGCTGCTGGATCCAGATGTACGACGACGTACTCCCCCTGCCTTCGAGCGGATCGACGACCTGCACAGACTGGGAGCCCCTCGACAACGTCTCCTACTTCGGTGAAGGCGACAGCATGGGCGGTGACGCCTACGTGGTTTCCCCAGACTACTGCGACTCCTATTGGGGCACCGGATGCACGGAGATCACCTCAGGCTGCGGGAGTTGCTCGTCTTGCTCGTCCTCTACGATGACGCTCACATGCATGTACGCCTGAGCTGCCGCAGTCAGGAGTTCCCGCGACGCACGGATCCAGAGAACCACGGCCCCAGAGGCCGACACCCCAACAAGGAAAGCAATAATGAAGACTCCCCTGCCTGCCACCACGCTCGTTCTGCTCTTCGGCTCTGCGCTACTCGCCGGCTGTCCCGATGACAAGGACGACACCGCCGACACCTACGCAGAGACCGACACTGACACGGACACCGATGCCGACTCGGACAGCGACTCCGACAGCGACGCAGACGCCGACTCGGACGCGGACACCGACACCACACCGCAAGATGGGTCTGCGTCCGACATCACCGAGTACCCGCTGGACTGCGAGACGGATGGCTCCCTCTATCAGAACATCCTGACAGCGACGTCCTCGTCGGTGTCCGATGCGGACACGAACCCCCAGGTGACGGTGACCTGGGAGAAGTGCGACGGAAGCTCCTTCTCGACCACCAAGGACTGCCACGTTCGGGTGGGCTCGTTCACCAGCACGGGGGTCGTCCGCACCGAGTTCACCTGGAAGGCGGGCGCCACCAGCAACACGACCACCTTCGATGGATGGCCAGGCACCTCGCCGTTCTCAGACGAGGCGTGTGGGGCGATCAAGGAGTTCTACCTGACCTGCGACGATGGGAGCGCCGAGGCCCACTGGTACTCCGGCGATCCCGTGGTCATCGAGAAGATCTGCCCGTAGCAAGCGCGGGCCAAGGCCAGCCTGAAAACCCACGAAGAGAGCACACACCATGACCCGTCGTCCTCTGGTCCTCGCCACCATTCTCCTTTCCTCCTGCACCCCAAAGGAGGCCCCCGACACTGGCCCGAGCGCTTGCTCGGACCACAACGAATGCGACACCACCGCTGGCTTCTGGTGCATCGAAGGGGCCTGCGTCCAGGACGAGGACTACAGCCCCGGCGTGGATTGGGATGAAGCAAGCGAGGAGTGGAGCTCACCCACCGACCAGGGCAGCGGCAGCGAGCCCACGGAGATCGGGGCAGAGATCGGCTCGTTCTGCGGCATCTCCGCCTACCAGAACGGATCCGACTACTCAGCCTCCCACAGATACGGTCCATACGGCTACGAGTGGCAGTGCACCGAGTTCGCCTTCCGCTTCGTCTGCGAGACCTACGACCTGTGCGACAGCTACGACTACTCGACCCAGGGTCGCTACGGAAACGCGAGCTCCTGGTTCGACAACGACCACTCGAACACGGTACTGGCCCAGCTGGACGCCATCCCGAACAACTCGACGCTCCCACCGGAGCCAGGTGATGTCCTCACGTTCAGCTACGCGCCCTACGGCCACGTGGCCATCGTCAAGGACGTCGACCTCGACGCGGGGCTGGTCACGGTCATCGAGCAGAACTGCTACAACTGCACCCATCAGCACATCATCTATCGCAGCGCCGACCAGTACAACGTATCGGGCGCCCAGGGCTGGTTGAGGTACCCGCAGGCCTCGGACCACCTGTGCGGAGAGGCCTCCGCGGACTGCGAAGGAGAGATCGACTTCGCGAGTGTCGAAGGCAGCGAGCTGAACGTCTCCGGCTCGCTCCAGTGCGAGGAGGGGGTCGACAAGTGGAGCCTCGTCGTGTCCGACACGACGGTCTACAGCGAGTTTCCAGAGTCCAGTCCGGTTTCCTTCTCGGTGACGGTCGACCTCGAGCCGCACGGGTTCTCGGAGGGCGAGCACTCGCTCGGGCGCTGGGCTCGCCCCGAGGGATCGGATGACGGGGTCCTGCTGGACAGCGCGTCCATCGAAATCGAGGGCATCGCGTGCACCTCCCACGCCTACTCTCAGTGCTACGACGGCGATGTCTGGTGGTACGACTCCTGCGATGAGCGCGAGGGGATCCGAGAGGAATGCGACGGCGCCTGCCAGGACATCTCAGAGACCGAGGCCGAGTGCTGCGAGTCCGAGGCGTACCAGCAGTGCAATGGCGGGGATGTCTGGTCGTACGACTCGTGCGGCAACGCCGAGGAAGCCGTCCAAGAGTGCGAAGAAGCCTGCGAAGACACCTCGAGCACCTCGGCCGAGTGCGTGTCCGGTCCATGTGAGTCCGAAGCCTACTACCAGTGCGACGGTGGCGACGTGTACTGGTTCGACTCCTGCGGGAACATCGAGAGCATCCGAACCAGCTGCTCCTCCTGCGAGGTCTGCACGGACGATACCACCACCACGGCCTCCTGCGGCGCAACGTCGTACGACTACTACGACTGCTCAAGTGGAGACCTGTACTGGTACGATTCATGTGGCAGCCGCGAGAGCGTCTACCAGGACTGCACGCACTCATGCACCAGCACGTCCTGCGACGACTATGCCGAAGACACTACGACCTTCCCGCTCGACTGCGAGGAAGACGGCTCGGTGGACTACAACATCCTCACGGCAACCTCGTCGTCTGTGTCCGACCCGACAGTGCACCCTCAGGTAACGGTCACCTGGGAGAAGTGCGATGGCAGCGCGTTCAGCGAGACCAAGGACTGCGACATTCGCGTGGGCGCCCACTCCAGCTCCGGCGTCGTGCGGGAGAGCTTCACATGGACGACAAGCATGTCCGGCTACACCTCGACATTCGACGGCTGGCCATCGGCCTCCGACTTCGCGTCAGACCCGTGCGGTGCGGTTAAGGACTTCTACGTCACGTGCGATGACGATGGCCATGAGGCGTACTGGTACTCGTCCGATCCCGTACTCATCGAAAAAGTCTGCGAGTAGAACCAGAAGTCTGCCACGATCATACGGGGACCGAGTGCAGCTCTTCTAGCTGCCACGCGCGCCGCCTGTGTGACCAGCCCAGTGAAGGTGGCTGCGTGAGACGAACAAGAGGCGGCAGGGTCCGGCAGGAGCGGTACCAGGGCATTCGGTGGGCACGAGATCATGGGGCATGCCTCCCCGTCCTCCTCACCCCCACCTCCAAGAACCCCACCTTTTGCTCCCCACCCCCCAACGGCGGGCCGAATGGGTCGTGGTGTTCACGAGAGCCGCGC
The DNA here is from genome assembly GCA_964532635.1 of uncultured Enterobacterales bacterium. Lineage (GTDB taxonomy): Bacteria > Myxococcota_A > UBA796 > UBA796 > JAFGLY01 > CALDOK01. The sequence continues at coordinate 1,521 of CAZHIK010000755.1, read as the reverse complement.
CCGCCGGTCCACTCCGGGCACACCCACCGGGCACACCCCTCTACGATTCCGTCCCCGACTGCAAAGTCATTCTACTTCCAGTTCTAGGGAATGGGCAGAGCCAGCCCGAGCCCGCCCACACACTCCCGCTTCGGGCGCGGTGCCCCGGGGGCGGATTGGGGGCGGAGAGCGTGAAAGCCGGCCCGCACTCCAGGAGCCTTGGTGCGCGGCGGTCCGGTGCCCGGGCGGATCGTAGAGGCGATGGAGGTGTGGTGAGGGTTTCGACGGCCCCTTAGGGGTCCAACGGCCCCAACAGCTTCTCGAGGCGCTCGTCCAGGCGCATGTCCGTGGTGCTGCCGCCGGTATAGTGGGCGCGAATGATCCCCTCGGGGTCGATCACGAAGACCGCCGGGATGCCCGAGACCTTGGCCGCTTCCTGGGCTGCCGGGCCGCCCCAGGCCTGCGTGTAGTGGCCGCGGCGCAGGTCCCGACGATCCGCCATGAAGGCCTCGACATCCTCCTGCTTGGCGTCCACAGACACGGTCAGCACGGTGACCGGACCCTGCCAGCGCTTCGCCACGTCCGACAAGTGGGGCATCGACATGATGCACGGGCCGCACCAGGTCGCCCACAGGTCCACCACACGCCAACCCGCGATCTCGGAGAGTCTGGTGGGCTCACCGTTCACCACCAGGTCCAGGTCTGCGAAAGGCCTGCCGTCCAGGTAGGCCTCCGCCTCGTCCCACGGCGTCGTGGCCGGCTCCTCTTCAGCATCTTCCTCGGGCGCCACCCAGCAGGCCACGGCGCCCTCGAAGCCCTCGGGGTGCCAGCGGTGCGCCGCGTGCAGATCCCCAGCCCGCTCGTAGGCCTTCTCCCACCAGTCCACGAGCTTCTCGTCGCCGCGAGCATAGCCTTCGGTGAAATGCTGCAGCGCCAACTCCTCTTCGCCAAGGGCGTCGTAGACCATGGCCAGGCGGACGTGAAGGTGCGGAGTCCGGCGCTGGCCGCACAGCAGCGCCGAGGAGAGCGCGTCGACCGCCTCCTCGTAGCGCTCGAGCTTGCGCAGCAGCTCGCCCTCGATCTCGAGCAAGCGCGCACGGTCCCAGCCGGCAGCGACGATCCAGGTCTCGATGTCCTGGGAGTAGCCGGGCCCGCGCGGATCCCAGCGTTCCACGATCTCCAGAGCTTGCTCGATGGCCACGAGGGCGCCTTCACGGTCCTCCCCCGCCTCGCGCGCAGCCCATCCGTACCTGCGAGCCAGCTCGGGCTCGCCCGGGTCGGCACGCCAGGCGGCCCGCCGGGCCTCCAGCGCGTGCACGTCGTTCCCCAGCTCGTCGTGGGCCCGCGCCACACTCGTCCAGTACTCGGCCAGCACCGGCCCCTCCTCCGGCAGCGTGTCCACGAGCGCCTCCAGAGCCTTCAACCTGGCCTTGTGGCCGTCCTCGCGGGAGGTCTTGACGATGTCGAAGTACACTTCGTCCTTCCAGCTCTCCCGCGGCCCCCACTGCACCAGTCCCTGCCCGTGGCTCCAGACCTGCCGCC
>CAZHIK010000754.1:0-4916 GCA_964532635.1 uncultured Enterobacterales bacterium | reverse complement strand
ACACACACAGGCGAGACGATGATTAGTCGACGGACTTCAGCGACAGGGGACTAGGTCAGGCTCCGGAGGTACTCCGCGGCCACCTCGGGCGGGGTGGGGTTGACGTGCAGACCCGTGGCGTCCGCGCTGCCGTCGTGGGGCAGGATGCGCGGCACCAGGTCGATGTGCCAGTGCCACGCCAGCGGCAGGGCGTCGGCGGAGAAGGTGTGCGGACGCAGGGGGCGCGGATTGGGGGCGGTGTGGAGCGTGAGATCGAAGGGCGGGTCGTCCAGCGCGGTGCGCAGCCGGGCACAGGTGTCCACCAGCAGCTCTGCGACGGAGTGCAGCTCGGCGCGGCTGGCGTCGGCGAAGGCGTGGCGGTGCCTGCGAGGCACCACCCGCAGCTCGAAGGGGAAGCGGCTGGCCCAGGGGGCGAGCACCACAGCGTGCTCATCGGCGGCGACGACGCGGTCGCCTTCGCGCATGGTCTGCTCGAGCAGGTCGCAGACCAGGCAGCGGCGGGTGCGGCGCTGGTGTTCGATGGAGCGGTCGATGCGGCCCTGCAGGTGGCGGGGGGTGACCGGCAACCCGACCACGTGGCTGTGGGCGTGGTGTACCGCGTCCCGCCAGCCTCCCACGCGCCCCTGAGGATCGTGCAGCTTGTAGATCATGACGTGCTCGAGGCGGCCGTCGCGGTACAGATCGCGCTGGCGCTCCTGCCAGAGCAGGATCACCTGGGCCAGCTGGCCAGCGCTCAGATCGGCCCAGCCCGCATCGTGGATCGGGGTCTCCACTACGACCTCGTGGGCTCCCAGGCCCCGCAGCCGCTCGAGCAGGCCCAGAGCCTGGGGCTCCAGGTCACCCTCGACCCGCAGAGCGGGCTCGCGGTGGGGGAAGGAACGCACCGACCACGGGCCGTTGGGCCCGTCCCGCCTGACGGTGATGGGGGGTGGGGTGAGGTGCTCGTGGCCGGGACAGAAGGGGCAGGGGCGGTCCTGGGCGGAGCTGGGGGCACGGTCTCGTGCACCGTGAGGTGAGCGGTCGCGCTCGGGGGCGATGATCACCCAGCGGTCGAACAGGGGGTCCTTGCGCAGCTCGGACATGGGGCCTCGGGGGAGGGGGAGGGGGCCTGAGCCTATCGCCTGGTGAGCCCGCCGGCAGGCTTCGTTGCCGTGCTACGATCACCAGCTCACGAGGAGGTCGTGTGACCGCCACCGCCCGCTGCCTGCCACCCTTGGTACTGCTGACGCTGCTGTTGTTCGGGTGCACCGAACCCGAGGATGTCGAGCCGGTGGCCGTCCGTCCGTCCGGCCCGCCCCTCGAAGGCGAGTTCCGCCCAGAGGATCCGCGCTGGAAGCGCGTCTTCACTGCCAGCTCCAGCGATGGGGTGCACTGGGAGTCCAGGGACGGGGTGCTCGCCAGCTCGGCCTCGTCGCCACAGCTGCTGCGGGTGGGGGAGCAGCTGCGCGTCTACTTCGTGGATCACGGCCGCTCCATCGCCTGGGTGCCCTTCGAGGGTGGAGAGACCACGCTGGTGGACGTCGAGGGCCTCGAGGGTGGGCTCCAGGTGGACCCCTGCGTCGTGCCCCTGCCCGAGGGTGGGAGCCGGATGTACCTGGTGCACCACCCGGCGGAGGCCGATCCGGGCTTCGCGGGGCACAACCGCATCCTCAGCGCCCGCTCGGATGACGGCGAGGGTTGGACCCTCGAGGCCGGCGTCCGCCTCGAAGGGGCTTGGGTGGATCCGGACGTCGTGGCCCTGCCCGAGGGTGGGTTGCGCATGTTCCTCACCCGCACCAGCCGCGAGGTCGGCAGTGCGCGGTCCGATGATGGGCTCGACTTCGAGGTCGAGGAGGGCCTGCGTTTCGGGGCTGGTGGTGTCACCTCCACCATGCACGACGGCTCGGACTGGTGGATGTACTTCCACGAGTCCGGCACCCTCGGCCGCGCGAGCTCCACCGATGGCCGCAGCTTCGCGCAGGCGGAGCCCCTCGCCCTCGCACCTCCTGAGGGTGGGCCGTGGATGCTGGAGTCCCCGTCGGTACTGCGGGACGGCGAGCGCTGGTTGATGACCTATGTGGTCGCTCCTACCGGCCCCGGACAGGTCGACGGCGAATAGACCTCACACCAGTCCGCGGCGTCCCTCGAGCCACCAACGCCGCCCGGAGGAGCGACTAGTCCGTGGTCCAGTGGCGGGCGGTGAAGTCCGCGTCTGGGGCCCGGGTGTCGATGGTGCCGTCCAGGGGCATACGGTCCACGCGACCGTCGGAGGAGAAGACCTCCAGGGCGAAGCCGACGCGCTCGCCGGGCGCGACGCCCAGGGCGGCCAGCTCGATCGCCAGCTCGATGACCCGCGCTGCGGCCCAGCTGCCAGCGTTGTCCTCCCCGTTGCGGGTCTGGAGCAACCGACCGCTCGGATCCGAGGCCAGGGTGACGGCGCGACCTTGCTCTCCCACCAGCAGCAGCACGCGCAGCTCGGCCCCGGCCAGGCGCACGCCCTCGGGATCGGCGGGCATCAGCCGGAGGAACAGTTGATCCGGATCGAAGCCGAAGTCCAGGCGCGCGAACCTCGCGCGACCGACCTCGATGGCGGCGGCCTGCTTGCGGGCGTCGTAGCTGCCACAGCCCACCCAGTCGTAGTAGCGCCGATCATGACCGTCGATCCGGGGTCGGATCAGGCTGCGGGGCTGGACGATGCGGGCGGGGGCGGTGTTGGGAGCCAGCAGGCTGTGCTCGAGATCGTGGGGGGGCTGGGAGCCCATGGCCTGCCACGCGGCGCGCACGTGGATGCGGAAGAGCTGCTCGAAGGCGGCCTTGTACGGTGTGGGGTGGTCGTCCCCCAGCCACCAGAACCAGTCCGAAGCCTCGGCTTTCAGCAGGTGCTCCCGTGCCTCGGTGATGACGGGGTGGTCCAGCCCATCGCGACGGGCGGTGACGGCCAGGGCGCGGCGGGCGCGGGCCAGCACGGCCCAGGCACGGTTCTTCTCGGGGTGGCCGACCCAGGTGTCGAGGTTGGCGCCGATCCAGGACCCGGCGCGGAGAGCGGGCAGGCTCCGGGTGGGGACCTCGTTCAGGGCCTCGCTCATGGTCACACAGCGAAGCTCACCGTCGTGGGCCAAGGCGCGGTACAGGCCGGCCAGGAATGGCTCGCCGTGGTCCTCGTAGAACTCCCAGGCGTTCTCGCCGTCGAGGATGATGGGCAGGCAGGCTTCGTGGGGCCGGGGATCGGAGCGCAGCAGTGAGCGGGCGCGGTGAACCAGGTCGCCCACGGCATCGGAGGCGGGCCAGCGGGCGTAGGTGAAGCCGATGCGGTCCGACAGCTCGTTGTCGCGGAAGAACATCGCCGGCCCCTGGCCCCTGGCCAGACGCCAGGGGCGCAGGTGGGGTGGGCCGTCGGCGTGGGCACCACAGTGGGCCAGGGAGCGCTGGAGCAGGTGTTGATCCGAGGCCACCCAGCGCACGCCCTGCTCACCGAGAATGCCCAGGACCTCCTCGCTGAGGCTGCCTTCCGAGGGCCACATGCCTGTGGGCAGGCGGCCCAGCTGGTCCTCGGCCAGGGCCCGGCCGCGGCGGATCTGCTCGGCGGCGTCCTCGGGGAAGCGGTAGTCCAGGTCGCCCAGGTCGCAGCGGGGGTTGCCCTCACGGGCGGTGCGGATGTCGCACAGCAGCGGCAGGATGGGGTGGTGGAGCGGGGTGGTGGAGACCTCGATGCGGCCTTCTTCCCAGAGCCGCTGGTACAGGGGCATCACCTGGGGCACGAAGTCGCGCTGCAGGTTGAGCAGGCGGGTTCGTTCGTCTTCGGTGAACCCGCCCTCGGCCTTGGCCAGCAGGGACTGGACGAAGGGGTCCTCTCGCAGGGTGCGGCCCGTCCACGCCAGGTGGAAGAACACCTGCAGGTCCAGCAACTCCTGATCGTTCAGCTGCTTCTGTGTGCGGCCCGGTGGTCCCCGATGGGGCCCCGCGCGGCGGTGCAGGCGGGCGTAGCCAGGGGTGGGGCGGATCTTGCGGTCTTCGTTGGTGGAGAACAGGTGCTCCACCAGGAAGGCGCGCTCTCCTACGCCGAGGCTGGCCAGGGGCCGCTTGCAGAGCTCGTGGAGCCGGTCGCGTGGACCGTGCTCGGCGATCTGCTGGAGCTGGGAGAGCAGGACCGGAGTGAGGTTGAAGGTGACCTTCACCTCGGGGGGGGCTTCGTCCACCAGCCGTGCCATGTCGAAGTAGTTCTGCAGGGCATGGAGGCGGACCCAGGGCATCTGGGCGATGCCGGTCTCGGGGTGCCGATAGTCCGGCTGGTGCATGTGCCAGAGCAAGGCGATGCGCACAGTGGCTCCGGGGAAGGGGGGGACGGCGACGGTATCCCGTTTCTGGTTACAAGACGCCCCGGAGATCCCATGAAGCACGAACTCCTCCAGTGGCTGGCCTGTCCCGCGTGTGCCGGTGCACCCTTCGAGCTCGAGGTCACGCGAACCACCGAGGCCGAAGCCTGGCACGCCCACGTTCCCCCTGGCGCGCCGGCGCGTCCTGGTCTGGACCTCAGCAAGCGCCGGGTGGACGAGATCCTCGACGGCACCCTCACCTGCCCTGCTTGCGGTGAGAGCTACCCCATCGCCGGCGGCATCCCGCGCCTGATGGTCGACGGCGACGGCGCCCGGCCGGCCTCGGCCCACACCTGGACCACCTTCGATCGCGCCGAGCCGGTCTGGGAGCGCAACTTCCTCGATCTCATCGCGCCTCTGAAGCCCACCGACTTCCTGGGCAAGCTGGTGCTCGATGCCGGCTGCGGCTACGGCCGGCACGCCTGGCTGGCTGCCCGCTGGGGCGCCGAGGTGGTGGCCATGGACAGCGCACCCGAGGCCGTGGACGCCTGCCGGCGCAACACCCAGGGCCACTTCGGGGTGCACGTGGTCCAGGGGGGCGTCCTGCTTATACCGCACGAGTAT
>CAZHIK010000753.1:0-4918 GCA_964532635.1 uncultured Enterobacterales bacterium | reverse complement strand
GTGCGCCACTGCACCCCGAGGCAGAACTCTCCCCCCGCCGCGCTGGCGGCGGACTGCTCGTAGGTGTGCCAGAAGAAGTCCACCTCGCGGTTCTTCACCTGCTGGTGGGTGCTGGACTGGAACAGCACGTTCGAGGTGACGCTCTCGTAGACCCCCAAGGCACTCAGCCCCAGCCGCAGGCGGGGGTGCAGCTGCCAGCCCAACGCGGGGCCGGCGTGGTACTTGGTGCGCTGCCAGTCCAGCCCCTCGTCGAAGTCCAGGGTGGTGCCCGCTTCGGGGAACAGGGTGGTCTCGAGGTTGTAGTGCCGAGAGACCACGTCGGCCTCGGTGACGAACACTCCCACCCCACCGCTGATCTTCGGGCGCAGCTTCCAGGCCCAGATCAGGGCCGTGGGGGCGGTGACGATCTGGTTCTCCACCAGGTTCCCCAGCTCCGTGGTGCCCCCGATGTGGGTGGTAATGGCGTCGGGGATGCGACGATGGGCCACCATGAACAGGCTGCCACTCGCCTCGACCTCGCTGTGCTCGATCCCCGCCAGGCCAGCCGGGTTGTACCAGACCGCCCCCACCGAGCGGGTGATGGCGAGCCCGGAGCCTGCGGTCATGGCCGCTTCGTCGTCGTGGAAGAAGGAGCGGGTGTTGCCGGCGTGGGCGGTGGGGGCCCAGAGGAGGGCCGGCAAGACCGGGGCGAGGCATCGCTGGAGCATCGGTTCCTAGCGCACTGAGGTCGGTTCCCAGGGTAGCAGAGGGTGGGGGACTGTCGGGGTGAGCCTTGCGGACTGGATGTCCTCGACGCTCAGGTTCAGCCTGAACTCCAACTGGCAGGTGGGACGGTCCCACTCTGGGCAGACCTCCCGGTTGGGCGCCTCGGCGTAGTCCTCTCGCGGTGACAGGCAGGCTCCACCCTGGGCCAGGAGATCGGGCTCGTTGGCCGACCAGTCGTTGCCGGAGAGCGTGGCCCAGGCATCGTCGAGCAGCAGGCCCGCCCCCTGGTTGTCCTCGATGGCGTTGCCCTCGAGCAGCAAGCCTGTAGAGCCGTCCCATGGCATCACCCCGCCAGCGTAGACTCCATCACCGCAGCGCGTGGTGGATCCGTGGGCCAGGCCTCTGCTCCCCGAGATGTGGTTGTCGCCGAACAGGTAGCTGCCGGCCCCGGTCAGGTGGACGCCCGCCACGAGGTTGTCCGTGATCGTGCAACCCGCGACCTGGACGTATGGAGATCCGGCCTCCCACTGATCCGCCGCGTAGACACCCACGCCTCCCCCGAGATCGACGCTGCTGCCGGTGCCGGTGATGACGGAGTCCTCGAGCAACAACGTTCCCTCCAGCAACGCGACCGCGCCAGCGAAGTGATTGCCGATCAGCCGGCAATCGGAGCCGATCAGCCGGGCCCCGGAGAACGAGACCTGCAGCCCCACGCCGCGGTTGTAGAGCAGGTCGACCTGGTGAGCGTGGAGCCACGCCCCATCCTGGGCGACGATGCCCGCAGCGGTGGCGCCAGAGGGCCCGTGGCCCGAGACGGTCCCGGACACCTCGGAGTCGCTCACCCAGGCGAAGGTGTCGGCTCCCATGGCCGCGATCCCCACCTGAGTGTTGCCGGACACCAGAATTCCCGAGGCCGACAGCCGGGCTCCGTATCCGACCTCGACGCCACGCCCGTACCCGCCGTCGGGTGTCGGCAGGTTGTCGCGCACCAGGCAGCCCCACAGGTCGAGCTCCGAGCCATCGTCCCAGGCCCCGGCCCCCAGGCCCTCGTTCCAGGAGATGTCACCGCCGACGACCACGGCCGAGGCACCCTCGGTAACCGAGACACCGATGCCCCCGCGCTGGCCAGCGCCGAGGACCGTGTGCCGGACCAGGCAGTCCTGCAAGCCGACCCGGGTCTCCGAGTGCAGCGCCGAGATCCCAGCCGCGTTGTTGCCCGTGATCTCACACCCATCGCAGGCCAGGGAAGCACCCGTGCCCGCCTGGAGGCCATAGCCACCCTCGCCCTCCTGGCTTGGCAGGTTGTTCCGGACCAGGCATCCACTCATCGCGACCTCGGTGCCGGGGTCGTTCACGCCCAGGCCCAGGCCGGCGTTGCCTGCGATCTCACCGCCCTGGACGGTGAGCCTCGCGCCATCGTTCACCGCGACACCCACACCGTACACACCGTCCGGATGAGGCGAGGTGCCCAACAGGTCGCAGCCCTGCATGGAGACCTCGGCACCCAGGCCGTAGACCCACACACCAGCCCCCCGGGCACCGACGACCCGAGAGCAACGCAGATCCACACTCAGCGGAGACGCCATGGAAGCTCGATAGAAGAACAACCCGACCGTGGCGCTGCGCTCCACCGACAGGTCTTCCAGCCGCACCGAGCCCGAGGTCACCTCCAAGCCCACGTAGCTGGCGTCGGCGATCTCGAGAGAGGAAAGCTCCACCTCTCCGTGCCTGATGTCGATCCCAACTCCCGGCGTGACGTCGTCTCCGACACTGGCATCCAGCACCACCAGCTCACGGCAGCGCCCCGCCAAGTGCACCCCGGTGTGGTCGGTGGTCAGCGCCAGGGTCTCTGGATAGCTCCCAGCCGCCACCGCCACGGTGCCGCCGCTGCGGCTTCCGGCGAGATCGAGGCCGGCCTGGATGGAGCGCAGCGGTGATCCCTCGCTGCCATCACCGCCTTCCGCGGCCTCGATGTCCACGTAGACCGTGGAGGCTTCCAGCTCGAGGTTTCCCCAGGTGCCTGTGCCACAGGCCTCGGGGACACAGGTTCCGCCATCGGAGATGTGGCCCTCGGCGCAAGGGGGGGGGGGGGGGGTGATATCTCCCGTGTCCACCGGGACTGCCGGCTCGCCGCAGCCGGCCAGGCCAACGACAGACAGCAGCAGGAGTGCAGGGAGGCGCACGACTACTCCGCAAAGCGGAAGTTGGGAGCACGATGCTCGAGGGCGGGAACGCTCCGCGGTGCCCACTGCGGGAAGGCGGGCACCGGGGGGCGGGGGGCATCGAAGACGCTCACCAACCGGGCGGGATCCACGACATCGAGCGCCAACCAGTACTCCAGGACGCAGGCCGGCCGGTCCCACTCGGGGCATACCTCCTGCTCGGGTGCCTCCACCCAGTCCTCGCGAGGCTCGAGGCAGCCATCGCCCTCGACCCACAGGTCGGGTTCGTTGCCGGACCAGTCGTTGCCAGCGAGCATGGCGTGGGCGTCATCGAGGAACAGGCCGGCGCCCGCATGGTCCGTGATGGTGTTGCCCTCCAGCAACAGCCCGCTGGAGCCGTCCCACGCGGAGACGCCGGAAGCGTAGACCCCATCCCCACAGCGGGCGGTCGAACCGTGGACCACACCGGTGCTGCCGGCGATCTCGCTGCGGCGGATGACGTAGCTGCCTTCTCCCGCGACGTAGACGCCGGCCACGATGTTGTCGGTGATGACGCTGTCGCTGACGATCAACTCGGGCGGATCCCAGCCGCGTTCCTCCGCCGCGAAGACACCGACACCACCACCGAGGTTCACGCTCTCGCGGCTGCCGGAGATGGTGGACGAGCGGATGTCCAGGGTGCCCTGCGCCAGCGCCACCGCACCCGCGAAGTCGTTTTCGAGCAGGGTGCAGTCCTCGCATGTGACCCTGGAGCCTTCGTTGGCCACGTACAGCCCCGGCCCCTCGTTGTCCCGAGCGGTCAGTCCTTCCCCGACCACGAGCGCACCGCAGTGGGCGAAGAGTCCCATGGCGGTAGTGCCCTGCACACCGAAGTTCGGCCGGGTGCTGCTGATAGTCGTGTCGCGTAGGACAGCCAGGGTTCCGGTGTCGTAGGCGGCCAGCCCCACCGTGGTGTTTCCTTCCAAGGCACAGCCCTCCGCCAGGAGCGCAGCGCCGTGCTCAACAGCCACCCCATACCCGAACCGGCCGTCCTGAATGGGCTGGGTGTCCACCACCGAGCAGCTGGTGAGTCGAGCCTCGGTCCCGTAGCCGATCGCGTATACACCCGTGGCGGTGTTTCCGGAGATGACGCTGTCGGTCACCTGGAGCTTGGCACCGTCCCCGGCCTGGACACCGTTCCCGACCCCATCCCAGCTCCCTGCTCGTGTGTCCCGCACGACACAGCGCTGCAGCACCATCTCAGTGCCAGTGTCCTCAGCGCTGACCGCGAGGCGCGCATTGTCGAACAGCTCGCAGTCCATCATCGACAGCGTCGCTCCGCCCCAGACCTTCCAGCCCACCCAAGGGGTTCCAGAGACGCGGCAGTCCAATGCCCGCATGGCCGCACCATCACCAGCATTGACTCCCGCCGCGCCATCACCATTGAGATCGAGCAGGGTGTCACGCACCCAGACATCGCGCAGTGCGACCCGGGTGTTCATGTCGACGGCCTGTATCCCCGCCTCCCTGTTTTCCGAGAATACGCAGCCTTCCACCGTCAGACTCGCTCCCCCGCTGACTTCGACGCCGTGGCCCAGGTACCCGCTCACGTCGGACAGAGTGTCTCGCACCGTGCTGTTTCGCAGCGTCAACTCCGTGCCGGGCTCGAGTCCTATGATGCCTCCCGCGCTGTTCCCAGCGAAGTCACAGCCATCGGCCAGGAACGTTCCACCGCCACCGACCTGGACAGCGAAGCCGAACGCCCCGTCCTGGTCGGGCAGGTTTTCGCTCACCGAGCTGTCCCGCAGGGTGACCGCGGAGCCCGAGTCTGTGATGACGAACCCTGCAACCGGGTTCCCGGACACCACACAGTGCTCTGCCAGCATCGTCGCTCCGTCGCTGACTCCCACGCCGCAGCCCGACTCGTCGCTGCTGCTTGGGAGGGTATCGAGCACCGCACTGCGCAGGAGCACCGCGGAGGTACCCGGCTCGTACACCGTGATGCCAACCGCAGTGTTCCCGGAGATCTCACTGTCCTCGACCGTGAGCGAAGAACCTCAGTAGGCGTTGAT
>CAZHIK010000752.1:0-4922 GCA_964532635.1 uncultured Enterobacterales bacterium | reverse complement strand
GCGGGGGCTCGGGGGGCGGCGGCGGGGCCTTGGGGCGCATCTGCTGATCGAGGCGGACCTGCTTGGCGCGGCGCGTCTCGAGGATGGAGACGTAGCTGCGTGTGCGGCCCTTGTTCAGCAGGGCGTCGGCTTGACGCGCCAGGTCAGCGGCGGCGTTCAGGGCGCCCTCGCGCTCCCGCGCCAGGGCCAGGTTGAACAGCGCCTTGCCCTTCAGGATGGGATCGTCGGACTCGCTCAGCCGCTTCCAGATGTCCTCGGCCTGGCCCCACTGGTTGGCCTTGACGTGCTTCTTGGCCTGCTTCAGGTCCGGATCGCGCTTGCCGTAGTAGCTGCGACTGACCATCAGCCACGAAGGAGCGATGCGGCGGCCGTAGTCGTGGCCGGCGTCGTAGGCCACATGGCGCACGGTCTCGAGCTGATGGGGCAGCTGGCTGCGCGCCTCGGACGGGGTGTCGCCCTCCTCGTCCCAGGTGCGGGTGTTTTGGTGGTCCCAGACCTCATCGAGGAGCAGGTGGTTGGAGGCGTCGTAGAAGCGCCAGGTGGAGGCCATGTGGGTGACACGCTGGGCGTGGTGGACCTTGTAGTGGATCTCCTTGCCGGCGTCGTTGGTGCGGGTCTTGTTCTCGACGCGCTCCTTCAAGTGCGAGTCGGTGTCGAAGGCCTCGAGCACCACCAGCCCCTGGGCGTCCACGGTCCGACAGATCTCCTCGACCCGGCCCCAGGCGAGGGGTGGGGCGGCCACACCGGAGCCCGCTCCCTGCAGCTCGACCGCCGGCACGACCACGTCGTAGCGGGGCGACTCCGCCAAGGCTGCGACCACGCCCTGCTTGGCCCTGGCGGCGCCCTCGGCGTCGGTGCCGATGGCTTCGCCGGTGAGCGCGCCCTCGACCACGTTGAGCACCTTCTGTCCGGTGGTGGACGGGCGGTTGCGCGAGACCACAGCGACCTTGTCGATGTGGGGAGGCACGGCCACCTCCGCGGGCTCGAGCACACGCAGCCGGATGGTGGGCGCACAGCCGGACCCCACACCACTCAACGACAACACCAACAGGCTCGCTGGGAACAGCATTCTCATCACATCTCCGGACAGTCTTGGATTGAAACGCTGGGAAGCACGCATTGACGCAGATCGGTGCCAGCGAGTCAAGCCCGCGCGAGATCCGGCGAACCGCAGTGGAGAGGGGTGGCCCACAGTCCGGCGGTTTGCTGGTGCCAAGCTCCGGCCGGCGCGGGTATGACATAGCGCTGACACCGAAGAGGATTCCCGATGACCGCGCCATGGTCCCCGTCGTCCTGGCAGGACAGGCCCGCTGCCCAGCAGGTCGAGTACGCCGACCCCGACCACCTCGAGCGTGTCCTGGACCGCATCGGGCGCTATCCCAAGATCGTCACCTCGTGGGAGATCGAGCAGCTCGAGGGGCAGCTGGCCGAGGCGGCCCGCGGCGAGCGCTTCCTGCTGCAGGGGGGCGACTGCTCCGAGCGCTTCGCCGACTGCCGGCCCGAGGTGATCGACGCCAAGCTCAAGATCCTGCTGATGATGGGACTGGTGCTGGTGCACGGGGGCCACAAGCGGGTGATCCGGGTGGGCCGCATCGCGGGGCAGTACGCCAAGCCGCGCTCGTCGAACACCGAGACCCGCGACGGGGTGACCCTGCCCAGCTACCGCGGCGACCTGGTCAACAGCCCCGGCTTCACGGCCGCAGAGCGCGAGCCCGATCCCGAGCGCCTGCTCGAGGCCTTCCACCGCTCCGCCATGACCCTGAACTTCATCCGCAGCCTGCTGTCGGGCGGCTTCGGATCGGTGCACCATCCCGAGGCCTGGGACCTGTCGTTCGTGGACCACGCCGATCAGCCCGAGGCCTACCTGGACGTGGTGAACGCGCTGGACGGCGGCCTGCGCTTCCTGGAGACCATCCTGGGCCGACGCCTCGAGGAGCTGGTCAAGCCCGACTTCTTCACCGGGCACGAGGGCCTGCACCTGCCCTACGAGCAGGCCACCTGCGAGCACCCTCCCCTGCGCGACGGCTGGTACAACCTGGGCTCCCACTTCCCATGGATCGGCGAGCGCACCCGGCAGCTCGATGGGGCCCACGTGGAGTTCTTCCGCGGCCTGCGCAACCCCGTGGGGGTCAAGATCGGCCCCACCACCGAACCCGAAGACGCCGTGGCCTTGTGCCGGGCCCTCGATCCCCAGCGCAAGCCCGGGCGGCTGACCCTCATCCACCGCATGGGCAAGGACCGCATCGGCCAGCGCCTGCCCGCTCTGGTGCGGGCGGTGATCGACGCAGGCTGGACCGTGACCTGGTGCTGCGATCCGATGCACGCCAACACCTACACCACCAGCGCCGGCATCAAGACCCGCCGCTTCGACGACATCCTGGCGGAGCTGGAGATGGCCTTCGAGGTCCACGAGGCCGTCGGCTCCGTCTTGGGTGGCGTGCACTTCGAGCTGACCGGGCAAAACGTCACCGAGGCGGTCGGCGGCGCCCGCGGCATGAGCGAAGACGACCTGAGCCGGGCCTACGAGTCCGACGTCGACCCGCGCTTGAACTACGAGCAGTCGCTGGAGATGGCGTTCTTGATCGCGGGTCGGCTGCGGGCGCGGAGCGGACGGGGGTAGATCCCGCCCACACGTTCGAGACCGGGGCAAACAGCCCGAAGGGCATAGCGCTGTTGGCACTGTGCCCTACGGCCACCCGCAGTACCCGCCCACGGCGCGGATAGCGCGCCGAACGCGAGGGCTCATCGCTGACCCTGGACGTATGGCGCGGATAGCGCGTCAGGAGACCGTGAGGCCTTGCGCCTTCAGCTTGGCCGCGCCCCGGGGGAAACGGGCCCCGAGATACCAGCGCGCAGACCCGAGCACCCAGCGCCCAGCCCGAGCGTCCTGTCGCGAGAACTGGCGAAACCCCAGCCTAGCAGCCCGTGTCCACGCTGCAGTCGATCACCTCGAGCACCGCCTGGTCGGCGGGTTCGTAGGGGTCGCCCGGAGCCGAGCCGCCGTCGAAGTCGCAGTACAGGTAGCTGAGGCCGCCGTCGTAGGAGAAACGGTAGGCGTAGGCGAAGGTGCCGGTCACCGCGGGGGTGAGGGTGGCCACGTACTCGTCGTTGTTGCCGCTGTCGCCGTTGTAGACCGCTGAGGTCCAGGACCAGCCCGGATCGATGCTGGGATCGGAGTCCAGCGCGCCGAAGCCCAGCTGGGCGGTGACGCCAGCACCCTGGCCCGCGGCTTCGGTGACGCCGGAGATCCAGACCTGACCGAAGAGGCTGGCGGTGGCGGTACCGAGCGCCGTGCTGGTGCCGTCGGGCCACTGCACGTTGCACCAGCCCACGTCGGTGGCCAGGCTGGTGTAGAGGAAGGCCGAGCTGAGGGTGGAGCTGTCGCCGCCGTTGGTGACGGTCACGTCCACCCAGCCGCCGGTGTGTGCCGGGGTGGTGGCGGTGATCTCGCTGCTGGACACGACGCTGAAACCTGCGCTGGTGCCATCGAAGGTCACATCGGTGACCGAGCCGAAGAGGCTGCCGCTGAGGGTGACCGTTTCACCACCAGCGTCCAGGCCTTCGTCGGGGACCAGGTCGGCCAGCTCGGGTGCGCAGGTGTCGTTGGCCGAGCCCGGGGTGCCCAGGTCGCCGCTGTCGTAGGTGCTGGTGGCCTCGCACCAGTTGCCACCGTCGTCGTTGTCGCTGGCGTCGAAGGCGCTGGGATCGAGGCTCATGCTGTCGCCGTTGGGATCGGGGAAGGTGGCGCCGTCGTCCCAGGCCACCCAGTCGATGATGTCGCCGTCGCTGCCGTCGCTGCCGAAGGCGGTCAGGGCCAGCTCGTCGCTGGAGTTGGCCAGGGTGATGTCGCTGCCGTAGACGTAGTCGTAGGCGCTGGTCGCCGATGCATCGCGGGCGAACACCAGGTAGTCGCCGGGGGAGATGACCGGGCTGCCCACGATGACGTGCAGGTCGGTGTCGTCGTCGCGGATGACCATGCCGTCGAGCTCGATGTCGGATCCGGTGGTGTTGAACAGCTCGAACCACTCGCCCGCGGGGTCCCCCACGACGCTGGGGTTCTGCATGACCTCGGTGATGATCACATCGCCTGGGAACACACAACCGTTGTCGACGGTGCCATCGCAGTCGTCGTCCACGCCGTCGCAGGCCTCGCTGGCGGCGGGGTTGATGCCAGCGTCGCTGTCGTCGCAGTCACCGCCTACCCCAGCGTAGCCGCTGGGCTGGAGGCAGGCGGCGGACGTGCTGGAGGGATCGCCGAAGCCGTCGCCGTCCGCATCGGCGTACCAGGTGGTGGCGTCCAGCGCGTCGGCCTCGTCGATGATGCCGTCGCAGTCGGTGTCGACGCTGTCGCAGAACTCGTCGGCACCGGGGTGGATGGTGCTGTCGCTGTCGTCGCAGTCGCTGTCGTCTGCCTCGAAGCTGGGGGGCTGACTGCAGGCCTGGACGGAGAACGCGGTGGAGCCGTAGCCGTCACCGTCACCATCGACGTACCAGGTGCCGGCGTCTACCGCGCTGGCACCGTCGACGGTGCCATCACAGTCGTCGTCGATGCCGTTGCAGAGCTCCGGGGCGGCCGGGTTGATGCTGGCGTCGCCGTCGTCACAGTCGGTGTCGTCGGCCAGGAAGCCCACCGGCGCCGTGCAGGCCTCATCGCTGGTGTCGGGATCGCCGTAGCCGTCGGCGTCGCCGTCGCGGTACCAGCTGCTCACGTCGGCGGCGTCATCCTCATCGATGTCGCCGTCGCAGTCGTTGTCCTGGGCGTCGCACAGCTCGGTGGCCGCGGGGTTGATCGCTGCGTTGCCGTCGTCGCAGTCGGTGGCATCGGCCACGAAGCCCGTGGGCTGGGCACAGGCGGTGGCGGTGGTGGTGGAGACGCCGTAGCCGTCGCCGTCACTGTCTCCGTACCAGGTGGAGGCGTCGAT
>CAZHIK010000751.1:0-4924 GCA_964532635.1 uncultured Enterobacterales bacterium | reverse complement strand
CCCCGCCACCCAGCCCCGATGCCCGCCAACTGTCCGCAGGCATCGAAGTCGATCGTTCACAAGGCGGACCACGTCGAGAGAGGGAGGACCGACATGACCCAGCGCCCACAGCCCGCCGCCAGAGACAGCGAAGCCCGGCCCGCCGGCCGGACGCGCCGCAAGCCCGATGCCCGCCCAACCGCCGGGACCAGCCGCAACGCCCACGTGCAGCTGCGCAACGAGCTGGACGCGCAGCCCTGGCAGCTCGAGCCCAGCAGCACCTGGTACGCCACCGCCTCGCTGCGCCTGGCTCGCTACGAGCGCGTATACGACCAGGACCGCGAGGCGCTTCACGCCCAGCTGGCCCACCACCTGGTGTCCTGGCTGGCCAACCAGCGCCCAGGTACCGCCCTGCAGCTGGTGCTCGCCGCCCATCCGGGCAAGTACCGGATTCACATGGGCCTGCGGATCGAGGTGGCCGACGAGGCCATCGAGGTGTCCCGGGAGCGCGTGGTGGCGCTGGGTCGAGACCTCGAGCGCCTGCTGGGCATGGGCGCCGCCCTGAGCTTCGAGCCCGACAGCGCCCACGGCTCGGGCCTGTCCTGGCTCCGCAGCTCCGAGGGCCGGGGCCTGGCGGGCCTGCCCATCGTGCGTCGCATGGCCCTGTCCGAGGAGGACAGCGTGGCGGTGCTCCCCCAGCTGCAGCCGGACCTGTGGACCCACGGCGGTGAGCTGCTGCGGCTGATGCTCGAGCAACCCGCTCCGGTGGCCGTGCTGCTCTCCCTACAGCGGGTACGGCTCGAGGAGCAGCTGCGCAGCATCGAGGTCCAGCTGTCCCACCTGCACGCCCGCCTGAGCACTGGGGTCCAGGGCGCCCTGTTCACCAGCGTGGCCACCCCCACCACCACCCGCCAGTACCCCGAGAACCTGCTCCACATCGCTCGCGCCGCCGAGGCCCTCGAGGAGCACGCCGAGTGGCTCACCCAGCTGCAGCACGGCTCCATGGCCGTGCAGCTGCACCTGCTGGGCACCGACCAGCGGGACAGCGGCCTGGCCCTGGCGGCCCAGCGGGCGCTGCTGGGCTGGGACGTGTACTGGGCCGAGCTCGGCCCCGACCAGTGCACCCGGGTCAAGTCCGGTCCCTTGGCTGCCCTGGACAGCATTCCCCGCACCTTCGGGGACGAGGACGAGGTCATCGAGGGCATGAAGGACCGCGATCTGACCCGCCTGGTGCCCGCCTCCGTCGCCGCCGGTGCGCTGCGCCTGCCCGCCCCCTCCCACGACGGTCAGCCGGGGATCCCCATGGAGCGGGCCCCGCGGCGCTTCGCGCCGCCCGAGATGAACCGGGCCAAGGGCCTGATGCTCGGCGCCTGTCGCACCCGCCAGGGCAACACCCCGGTGCGCCTGCTCCTCGAAGACCTGAACCGCCACCTGTACGTCGTGGGCAAGACCGGCACCGGCAAGACCACCCTGCTCACCACGCTCATGCTCGACCTGCGCGCCAAGCGCCTGCCCTTCGCCGTGCTCGATCCCCACGGCGACCTTTCCAACGAGCTCATCACCCGCATGGGCGGCGAAGAGGACGTGGTGATCTTCGACCCCGCCCGGGGCCTGGGACCCGCCCTGAACCCTCTGGCCAACGACGGCAGCGCCCAGGACATCGAGCGGGTGCTCGAGGACATCACCAAGAGCATGTTCCAGCTGTACCCCCCCGAGTACATGGGCCCCGTGTTCGAGCGCAACTCCCGCGCTCTGCTGCTGCCCCTGGCCGTAGCCGGCGAGGGCCTGGCCTCGGTGAGCCGCCTGGCCCACGACAAGCCGTTCCGTCGGAGCATCCTGGCCAAGCTCGATCGCTCCAACCCGATCCACGAAGAGGTGCGCCGCTTCTGGGTCAACGAGATGGACCACCTCACCGACAGCTCCCGCAGCGAGCTGCACACCTACGTGCTGTCCAAGTACGACGCCCTGGTGCGCTCGAGCATCCTGCGCAAGGCCACCGATCCCCACCGCGAGCAGCTGGACATGGGCGCCATCATGGACCGCGGCCAGGTGCTCATCGCGCGGCTGCCCCAGGGCGAGCTGGGTGCGGTCAGCGCCTGGTTCCTGGGCATGATGCTCATCGGTCGGCTGCAGCAGGCCGTCTTCGCCCGCTCTCGCACGAACGCCGCCAAGCGCCAGCCCTACACCCTGGTGCTGGACGAGTTCCAGAACTTCCTGGGCGGAGGCGGCTACGGCTACCGCAAGGACGACCGCTCCCTGGGCCCTTTCCTGTCCGAGACCCGCAAGTACGGCCTGCGCCTGGCCCTGGCCCACCAGCACCTGGCCCAGTGCGACGCGGGCACTCGCGACGCCGTGCTCGGCAACGTGGGCAGCATGGTGGTCTTCCGCGTGGGCCACAACGACGCCGAGCTGCTCGCCCGGGAGCTGGACGAGTCCATCGACCCTGCCGAGCTGCGCAAGCTCCCCACCTTCCGCGCGGTGGCCTCGCTGCTGCTGGGCGGCAGCCCCACCGCGCCGTTCAGCCTGGAGACGGTGCCGCCGCGGATGATGCGGGGGCGGTCGTGACCAAGCTGTCCGAAGCCCAAGCCCGACCCGTCCTGGAGACGAAAGCCCCTCCCCAGGAGACCCCATGAGCGGCGTCAAGCAAACCACGGTCCGCATCCCCCAGCGCGAGCTGCGCAACCTGCGCAACCGGGCGAACCGGGCGGACGCGGAGCGCTCCCAGCGCAACGCCGCCGATCGCGCCCGCCGGGCCGAGGAGCGCCGCCGTCGGACCCTCGAGGGTCAGCTCGCCCAGGAGCAGGACCGCCAGGCCCGCATCGAGCGCCACGTCCAGGGGCTCGAGGCCGGGCAGCGCCAGATCGAGGCCAACCTGAACCGGCAGCTCGCCCAGCACCGCGAGGAGCTGCGTCGCACGGATCGCGACATCCGCCGCACCTTCCAGCGGGCGATGAACGAGCAGGAGCGCCGCCTGCGCACCGAGATCCAGGCCGTGGCCGAGACCATCCAGCGTCGCCACGTCCACGCCGCCGACGTCGCCGCGCGCTGGCTCGAGCTGGCCGATGCCGAGATCGCCCTGGCAGAGGCCTTCGAGCGCCACGAGCTGCACGCCCCCGGTGCGGTGGCCGAGCTTCGCGCCCGCCGCGGGCTGGCCGCCAACAACTGCGCCGAGGAGCTGAGCCAGGCTGCCCTGGCCCAGGCCCAGGAAGTGTGGCTGCAGGGCCGCATCCTGCGAGACCGCCTCGAGCTGGCCGAGGCGGCCTGGGGCCGCGCCCACCAACAGGCCAACGCCGCCACCGACAGCGCCGAGCAGGCCCTGGCCCGCACGCGGCACCAGCAGCTGGAGCTGGACGACCAGGACGCCTTCGAGGTGGACGTGGACCACTGGTCCGAGGGCGCCTGGGGTCAGGCCAACGCCGAGATCGAGGCCCAGCGCGATCGGCTCGACGACAGCGACGCCACGCCCAGCCTCGAGGACCTGGAGCGCATGGCCCAGCGGGCCACCGCCATCGAAGCCGAGCTCGAGCCCATGGCCGCCCGGGCCCAGGACGCCGTGCTGGCGTCGGTGGTGCGCCACGACATGCAGAGCGCCATGCTCGAGCGCCTCGAGGATCTCGGCTACGTGCTCCAGGACAGCACCTGGGAAGGCGAGGACCAGCGCCGCGCCCTGCACCAGCGCCTGCGCAACGCCTCCGGGGACGAGATCGTGGTGGTGGTCACCCCCCAGGACGGCGAGCAGGGCCTGCAGGCGGACGTGCAGATCAACTTCGTGGACAACAGCCCCAACGGCCAGGTGCGCCGGGAGCGGCTGGCCAAGGTGCGCGAGGCCATCCGCGACGACGTCGGCGCCGAGCTGGACGGCTTCCGCGAGCAGCCGGGCTTCGAGGGCGATGTCAATGCCCCCGCCGAGCGCCTGGACCTCGACCGCGTCCGCGCCCAAAGAGGCCGCCAACCCTGAAGGAGTACACCACCATGCTGCGGGTCGCCGACCACGCCGTGCCCGTCCGCACCCTGGGTCCCGGGGTGCGCTTCGTGCTGTGGGTCCAGGGCTGCGATCGCAGCTGCCCCGGCTGCACATCCCCCAGCTGGCGCCCAATGGCCGGCGGGCGGGCCTGGCCCCCGGAGCTGCTGGCCCGCGACATCCTGCGCCGCATCGACGAGTGCGGCGAGCCCATCGAGGGGCTGACCATCTCGGGGGGCGAGCCCATACTGCAGGCAGACGATCTGCTCGAGCTGTGGCAGCGCCTGCTAGAGGTCCGCCCCCGGCTGAGCCTCGTGCTGTTCACGGGACGCACCCAGGACGAGCTCCCCCAGCAGCTCGGTGCCACGAAGCTGGCCGCCGCCGCCGACGTCCTGGTCACGGGCCCCTACCGCCGCGGGCTGGACGACGGCCGGGGGCTGCGCGGCTCCTCCAACCAGCGCATCCTGCTGGTCAGCCAGCGCTACCATCACCTGGCGGATCAGCTGTCCCAACAACCCCGCCGCATGCAGGCCTTCGTTCGACCCCACGGCCTGCTGTTCGCGGGGATCCCGCCCCGGGGCTTCCACCACCAGCTCGACCATGCCCGCCGGGCTGCGGGAGGTGCTTCGTGAGCAGCTCCCCCTTCGCCCGCATCGGGACCCGCCTGGCGGTGCTCAACGGCGCCACCGACGACCACTGGTGCCTGGCCGACGGCACCCTGTGCCGCTCCGACGTGTTCCTGCACCGCCACCTCCAGGAAGCCGGCTACGAGCGCATCGTGTTCGTGTCCCACGACCGGGTCTACTTCCTGGACGACGACTCGGCCCGCAGCCTGATGGAGCCCGAGCGTCCCCAGGCCAGGCCGACCCGCCGACGGGGCGCCAGCCTGGCGGCAGCCCCGGGCGGCCTGACCCTGCGCCGCCGTCGCCAGGAGCAGGCCCCGCCCGCGCGCCGCCACTACCGCGGCCTGCAGGACAGCGCTGA
>CAZHIK010000750.1:0-4930 GCA_964532635.1 uncultured Enterobacterales bacterium | reverse complement strand
TACCGACAAAGGCAAACCAGACGGGAGGCTGGGACGCAAAGCCACGGGTCTACAAGAGGTCATGAGGGAGGGAGGGAGACAGCCGGGTTGCCGAAGGAGAAACGACATGAGTACGAGTGCATGGCTCATGCCTGCGTTGGCAGGCGTGTTGACAGTGGGGTGCGCCCCCACCCAGGATGATGTGGAAGTGGTCGCGGCCGCGGCCGAGGTGATGGTGGAGGAAGGCGAGCTGTACCGCCTCGAGGAGCTGCTCTGCGGCTGGCTGGGCTCCCAGCAGGCCTGCGCGGAGCTGGGTCAGGAGATCCTGCAGTCCGATGGCATCGTCATCGGGGCCTACGGCCCCTCCCTGGAGGAGGCGGGCCTGGAGACGGGGGTCTTCCGCGGTGGCTTCTTCGCCCTGGATCGGCCACACCGGGGTGGGGTCGCCGGTCACTGGCAGAGCGTTCCCGAGACCGAGGGCGGTTGGTTCGAGGGTGAGAGCTTCGGCTCTGCGCCTCACCTGATGGGCAGCATCAACGGCGTGTACGCTCCCCTCACGGACTCCCTGGGCTTTGTGGAAGGCTTCTGGAGCCTCGACCACAACAGCCGGATCCGTTCCATCGACGGTGTGTACCTGGACAATTCCGATCCTGACATCGGCGGCGGCCACTTCCTGGCGGTCTGGAACGACCTCCAGGTCGAGCCCGAGCCCACGATCCACAAGCTGAGCATCCGTCACGAGATCGACGGCCGCAGCGAGCTGGTCGTCGGCACCTACCACGCCTACTACAACCACCTCGACTACGCGGCGCCGGGGTTGCACCACTGGTTCGGCCAGGCTGACCCCACCTCCGAGCCCCAGCGCCCCAGCTATCTGCAGGGCTTCGAGTGGTATCCGACCTGGCCCGAGGACGGCGAGAACCGCGACTGTGGTTGCAGCTCTTCGGTCTTCGAGACCCAGCCGCCCCACGAGGTGCTGGTGCCCTGGGCGGACGCCGAGATCGAGCTGGATGTGCTCGAGGGCCGCGGCGAGGTGGAGATCGTGCAGTACCCAGACGCGAACAACGACTATCAGCTGATCATCGAGTTCGACGACAACCCGCAGGGCGGCCCCGCCTGGTACGAAGTCGAGCTCACCTTCGTCACGGACTGATGCTGTGGCCAAGGGCGGGGTCGTACCCCGCCCTGCGCTGCATCAGCCCAGGAAGAACGCCCCCATGGCCCGCGCCATGTACCAGTGGTCCCAGGTGCCAGCGCACTCACGGACGCTGTGCATGGCGTACTGCGGGGCGCCCACGTCGCAGACGCGGATGCCCAACTGGGCGGCGGTCATGGAACCGATGGTGCCGCCGGAGCGCACGTCGGAGCGGTTCACGAAGCGCTGGCAGGGCACGCCCGCCTGCTTGCAGGCCAGCTCGAACACCGAGGCCGAGTAGCCATCAGTGGCGTACTTGCGGCCGGCGTGGGCCTTGATGACCGGGCCGCCGTTGAGCACGGGGGCGTGGTTGCCGTCCTGGCGGTCACCGTAGCCGGGGTGGATGGCGTGGGCGTTGTCGGCGCTGATCATCACGCTCGAAGTCAGGGACGCCAGGTAGCCCTGGCGGTCGTCGCCCAGGGCCAGAGCGATGCGTTCGAGGGTGTGGGGCAGCAAGGTGGAGCGGGCGCCCTGGGGCGTCTCGGAGCCCACCTCCTCGGCGTCCACCAGCACAGCCATGCGGGTTGCGGTGCAGGGGGTCTCGGCCCCGGCCACCAGGGCGCTCAGGGCGGCGTGGCACATGCCCAGATCGTCGAAGCGACCGCTGCGCATCAGCTCGCCGTGGGCCCCGGCGAAGCTGGCGGGCTGGGTGTCGTAGAGGAACAGGTCGTGATCCAGGATGGCGTCGGCCTCGATCTCGAGATCGCGAGCCAGGATCCAGCGCAGGGCGCCTGCCTCCGGCAGACCGTGGGCCACCGAGCCCAGCACTGGCATCAGCTGGGTCTGGGGGTTGAGCTTGAGGCCCTTGTCGTTGGCTTCGCGGTTCTGGTGGATGGCGATGTTGGGCAGGGTGACGAAGCCGGAGGAGCGGTAGAGCCTCTGCTCGATGCCGCCGCTGCCGTCGTCGATGAGCACCCGGCCGCACAGGCCGAGGTCGCGATCGGTCCAGGTGGCGTAGAGGGGCCCGCCGTAGACTTCGACCCCGATGGTGACCAGGCCCTTGTGGACCTTCTCCGGGTTGGGCTTGACCTTGAAGGTCGGGCTGTCGGTGTGGGCGCCCACCATGCGGAAGCCCGCCACCGACGGGGCCTCGCTGCCCACCACGAAGGCGAGCACCGCGGTGCCGTGGCGCTCGATGTAGTAGCGCCCGCCCGGCTGCAGATCCCAGCGCTCGCTCTCGGACAAGGGCGCGAAGCCGGCGGCTACGAGGCGTTGGGTGATGGCTCGGACCGCGAAGAGGTTGCAGGGGCTCTGGTCCAGGAAGGTGAGCAGGTCGCGGGCCAGCTCGAGGGCCTGGGCCTGCTGCTCGCTGTCTTCGATGGGGACCTGGGTGTTCATGGCGGCTCCTGGGGAGGGGGAGGGGACGGGCTAGTCGTCCCGGCCTTCCTCGTGGCTCTTGATCCACTTCTTGAGGACGATGATGCCGATGGGGCAGACGGCGGCCATTACGGCGATGATCAGCCACAGGGTGCCGCTCTCGCGGGGGTAGGTGGCGTGCAGCACCTCCCAGATCTGGTAGCGCACCTCGTTGGAGAGCACGCCGTCGGGGCCCACGGCCATCCCGAGCTTCTCGGCCAGCGTGGGGAGGATCTGGGCGGTCTCCATGGCGTCGACAGCGGCCTGGTCCACGCCCTCCACTTTCTCCACCAGGTACTGCGCGCCCAGGGCTTCGTCGCCGGGGCAGTAGCGCTCGAGCAGGCGCCCGGAGAACATGCCCACCACCAGCTTGGCGCCGAAGTAGGGCAGGAGGGACAGGGCCATGTAGGATCCCACCTGGCCCTTGGGGGCGATGCTCGCGGTGTACTCGTACAGGCGCGGTGACCAGAAGGCTTCGCCGATGGAAAAGATGATCACGAAGATGACGATGACGACCATCAGCGGCGGCACCGACTGCAGGTCCATGCCCAGCCAGGTGTTGGCGATGAAGTGCCCGAACCAGCCGTCGGCCAGGGGCTGGAACCACTCGGGGGGCATGGCCATCAGGAACACCGGGGCCGCGGCCATGGTGGTGCCGATGGCGATCATCTTGTAGCTGTTGATCTTCTGGGTGAGCGCGCCGATGATCGGCACCAGGATGATGATGATGCCGGGGTTGAGCACGCCCCAGATCTGGCCGATGGGGGCGCCGGGACCCAGCTCGCGGATGCCGTACTTCGGGAAGGTGAAGTGCATGTGGTAGAAGACCAGCCGCACGAACACCACCAGCGTCAAGAACAGCAAGAAGCGGTAGAAGTTGGGTTCTTTCCACACGGCAACGAAGATCTTGCCGGTCTCGACCAACGCCTCCTTGGATGTGAGCCAGATGGCTACCATGGCGTTCTTGTCGCCGTATTTCGGCTCTTCTTTCTCGATGACCAGACCTTCTTCGGTCATGGTCACGCCGCCGCGCAGGGTGAGCCAGGTAAAGATCAGAGCCGGGATGGTGACCAGGAAGCTGACCAGCAGGATGATGCGGTAGGTGGACAGATCACCCAGCAGGGGCACGGCCATGCTGCCGTACTCGCCCAGGTAGTGGCGCAGCTTGTCGAAGGTGAGCCCCGAGATCAGGAAGCCCACGTTCATCAGCACGTAGTAGCCGGCGAAGGCCATCGAGCGTTGCTTGACGTTGGTGTACTTCTTGACCCCTGCGGTCATGACCGGGACCATCATGGCCTCTCCGATCGCCATGACCATCAGGCCAAACGGGATGGCCACCCACTTCATGGTGGTGACGGTGACCAAGCCGCGGGTGACCAGGCAGACCAGGAAGCCCAGCAGGAAGGACTTGCGGATGCCGATGGCGTCCACCAGCGATCCCACCGCCAGGGTGGTCAGGGTGATCAGGGTGGACCACAGGGCCACAACGTCGCCGGCGCCGGTGTCGGTCAGGCCAAGGTCCGAGGACAGCCACAGCGTGACCGTGGACATCATCAGGCCGTAGCTGAGGATCTCCAGCAGCTTGGCGATGTAGATGACCCACAGCTCGCGCGGGGCGCTCAGCAACACCAAGAACTTGTCGATGAAGCTGCCTTCCTCTTCGGGCGGGCTCTTCTTGGGATCGGCCATGCGGGGTCCTCGAGGGGTGGTTTGGGGTCCTCCGTTGATAACCCGCACCGTCTCGGGCTGGACGATATGTTCCATGCCGGACCTCACTCCTCGTGACCATGATCTCGACCCGCTTCCTCCCTCTGCTGACCCTGATCCTGCTGGGCTGTGGGGAGCCTCCGGTGCCACCCCCACCGGAGCTGCGGGTGCTGCGGCTGGGTGCAGCGCTTGCAGGTAGCGAGGTCGAGGACCCGCGCATCTCCCAGGACCACACCCTGATGGACGGTGCGCTGCTGGCACCAGGACGGGTGCGCTCGGTCAGCCTCGAGGTTCCCCGGGGAGATCCGGCGCTCCACTTCGCTATCACCGTGCCCGATCCGGGTGAGCGGCCCAAGCACTGCCTCGTTGGCCACCCCTTCACCATCCAGGTGGAGCCCGAGGCCCCAGGGGATGTCACCACCATCCACCGCGAGGCCCTGACCCGGGTGGACCGGCACCAGTACTGGCACTGGCGCGCAAGCTCCCTCGCACCCTGGGAAGGCCAGCGGGTCAGCTTGAGGCTCAGGCTCGGTGAGCCGGGGACCTTGGATCCTTCCTGCACCGACCTGCTGGGCGCCTTCGCCGACCTGCACGTGGTCTCCGGCGAGCGTGGCGAGGAGGTCCCCCCCGACCTGTTGTTGGTCGTGGTCGACACCATGCGGGCCGATCACGCCGGCTACCTCGGGGGCGCCC
>CAZHIK010000749.1:0-4935 GCA_964532635.1 uncultured Enterobacterales bacterium | reverse complement strand
ACGAGGACGGACAGCTGGGGGGCGAAGACTGGGTGCTGCACGCCGGCCCCTGGCCCCTGCAGGCCTCGCGCCTGGACGCCGGCGGCTTCGACGGCCACGTGGTGGTGATGCGCCCGGAGTGAGGATAGCGGCAGCGCAGCCTCAGCCCCGGAGCCACCATGTGGGCCCCCCTCCTGCTCGCCGCCAGCCTCGCCGTCGCTCCCGCCCAGGCCGAGGACCCGCTGGAGTTCGAGCTGGTGGGGCTCGAGGTCGAGTCCGCGGGCCTCAGAGAGACCAAGCTGCAGCTGATCACCGAGCTGCAGCGCACCCGCTGGCCCCCGGTGCGCCTGCGGGAGATCGGCTACCAGCTGACCATCGGCGGCCAGGCGATCGCCGATGGCGACGCGAGCTACGACGGGATCAAGCTCCGCAAGGGCCAGCCGGAGCAGGTCCGCATCCCCGTGTCCTTCCGCACCCTGCAGGCCGCGGGTGCCCTGGGTAAGGACCTCGTGGAAGGCGGCAGGATCGGGGTGCAGCTCGAGGGCGCCCTGCGTATCCGCATGCTGCTCATCCCCTTCGAGATCCCCATCGACGAGTCCGTGGTGGACCTGAGCCTGAGCTTCTGATCGGAGGTCGAGGCACAGCGTGACACACGCTGACAACAAAGCCGCCCCTCCCCTGGGAGGAGGGCGTTTCCAAGGTGTGGCCGACGATGGCCGCCCAACCGGAGGAAGCGTCATGAACCACCGCCCCATCGTCTCCATCCTCATCGCAGCAGGCCTGTTCGGCTGCGCCAGCGGCCTGCAGCCTGGCGAGGACGCCATCACCGACAAGGTCGAGGGCAACGCCCGGCGTATGCCCGCCGAGTGGGAGCCCCAGGCCGCGGTCTGGCTGCAGTGGCCGTCGAGCTGGGAAGGCGCCCGCATCGAGCAGGCCTTCGTGGACATCGTGGACGTCATCGGCCGCTACGAGGACGTGGAGCTTGTGGTGGACGACGCCAGCGAGGAGAGCGACGCTCGCGAGGCCCTGGCAGCGGTGGACACCTCCCGCGTGAGCTTCCACCACATCGCCAGCGACAGCATCTGGATGCGCGACAACGGCCCCCGCTACGTCGAGGTGGACGGGCAGATGGTGCTGCAGAACTGGGAGTTCGACGGCTGGGGTTCTGTCGGTGGCAGCGTGAGCTACGCCCGCGACAACGCCGTGCCCGACAGCGTGGCCGAGATCCTCGACCTGCCCCTGGAGCAGGTGGGCCTCATCCACGAGCGCGGCGACCTCGAGGGCAACGGCTCCGACACCGTGATCGTGAGCTGGAGCGTGCTCTCCGACCGCAACCCGGCCCTGAGCAAGGACGAGGTCAGCGCGGTCTTCGAGGAGGCCTTCGGGATCAGCTCAGTGGTCTACACCGAGGGCTACGACCCCATGGACGTCACCAAGGGCCACGTGGACGGCATGGTGCGCTTCGTGGCCGAGGACACGGTGCTGGTGGGCAAGGACGGCAGCCAGCTGCTGGACAGCGTGGCCGAGCAGGTGGCCGAGCAGCGGCCCGACCTGACCATCGATCGCCTCGAGGCGCCCGACGCCGCCCTGTTCATGAACTACCTGGTGGGCAACGGCTTCGTGCTGGTGGGCGACAGCGGCTCGGCCGGACAGAACGCCACCGCCCAGGCCGCCCTCGAGGGCTACTTCCCCGGCCGGGACGTGCACTTCGTGAACGTCGACGCCCTGTGGCGCAACGGTGGCGGCGTGCACTGCGTGACCAACGACCAGCCAGTGATCCCCTGACCCGCCCCACGCAGTGACGCGCGGGGGGGGGCCGGCCTCAAGGCGCTCGCCACGTCCTGAGGCTGTCTGCCGGGAAGTCCCAGGGACCCACCTCGGCGCCGTCCTCGGAATCCCACTCCCACCAACCGGCGTGGGGGCCGCGCACGATATGGAAGCTCTGGGCCGGCATGTAGCCCTGGCCCGCCAAGATGAAGATGCGGCCCGAGGCGTTGGCCACGCCCAGGATGATCACGGCGTGCCCCGGGGAACCCGGGAGCACCATGACATCGCCTGCAGCGGGAAACTCGGCGGCCTTGGTGTCGTAGCGAAGCGAGCGGGTGCCGGCCCACATGAACACGGCGCTCAAGTACTGGTCCCAGCTCTGGGGGGGCGCGGGGCCCCACTCGAGGCGGTTGTCGACCTCGAAAGCCCGCTCGCCGTCGCGGTAGCGGGACCAGGGCATGGGATCGCCCGATGTGGCGTGGAACATGATGGCTTCTTCTTGCCCTTGCTCCAGCAACCACTCGGCCCGCAGGCGGATGGCGGTGTCGGCGCACTGCTGCAGGTCGCCAGGGACCAGGGGCAGCTTGACCACGTGGAAGTCGCCGGGCACCACTCGCCCCTTGTAGGTGGTCACGGGCACCGAGGGGGGCTCGAGCTCGAGGGCCTGCACCCAGGCCCCGAAGCCCTGGGTGCGGTACGGCTTAGCACCCTGGGGTGGCGGGTAGGCCCCGATGACCGTGCCGCTGAGATCGTAGGTGCCCAGCACAGTGGGCGGCTCTTCGGGCTCGACCTGCTCGGCCATGACGTTGGCCGAAAACTGCACGGCGAGCAGGCCGACGAGGGCACCGGCGAGGAACAGGAGCGGACGTGCAGTGAGGACATCGGGCGGCGACATGAGCCTTCGGACCATGCCCCCGGCCCAGCGGTTCCCAGCACGCGCCATCAGTCCACCCAGGGGTAGCCCCCGCAGGCGCCCCAGCCCCCGGCCCCGGCTTGTTGGGCCTCGAGGACGGCCTGCTCCACCTCGTCGCAGCAGGGGTAGTCGGAGAACCACTCGTCGATGGGTGGAGCGTAGCCCTCGCGGGCAATCTCGACGTTGATCAGATCGCCACCGTGCTTGACGTAGGCCAAGGCCCGGTCGTAGTCGCCGGTGCACTCGTCGCTGAACAGGAGCGTGACCTGCTGGCCCTCGATGCGGTCGGTGAGCCACTCCCGGGCTTCTGCCCCGTAGCACTCACCGCCGGTGAGCTCCGGGGTGTCGACGCAGAGCATCCGCACCCGGTCGACCGTGGAGCCGTCGGGTAGCTCCAGCGCCGGTTCGATGTCGAAAGTGTCGCCATCGACCACGGAGGTGACCGTGACCTCCGTGGGCTCGAGGCAGGGCGCCTCGACGTCCTTCCAGCAGCGGTTGCAGCCCTGCAGAGCGATGAGAACCACCAATGTAGGGGCGGGGTTCATCCCCGCCCGCCACGAGGCCACAGAGAAACCTCGCATCATCATCAGAACCTGAAGTCCACGCCCACCTTGAGCTTGTGCTCGGTGGCCAGCTCTTCTTCGCTGAGCTCGGTCTCCAGCTCCGGGTAGAGCACGTGCTGCTGCTCGTAGCGGGCCAACAGCGTGAGCTTGCCCATCAGCTTGGCGCGGCCCTGGCCGTAGACCGACCAGTACTCCTTGCCCTTGCTGTCGAACAGGATGCGCTCGTCGTACCACTTGCCCCGCACGGTCAGCTCCACATCGCCGGTGACGTCCCAGATGATCTTGCCCCAGGCGTAGCGGTGCACCATGAAGGTGTCGGGGTAGTCCTCGGTGCTGGAGTCTTCCCAGATCTGCTTGGCGAACAGCTGGAGGATCAACGGCTCGACCGGCTGGGAGGTGAGCCCCAGGCCCAGGGCGTTCTTGGCGCCCTTGCCGTACTGGTAGCTCTCCTCGCGCCCGCCCACCGCGATGTCCTTGTCGCGCATGTAGCCCACGACGTCCAGGCCGATGTACTCGATGGGATCGAGATCGAGCCGGCCCTCGACGTAGCTGTGGTTGATGCCTTCGGACGGCACGTGCCAGACATCGCCCTTGACCCGCATTCGGATCCAGCCGTACGGGTCGAAGATCACCTGGGCCTGGGGGCCGATCTCGTCGCGGTCGCGGTCGCCGCCGGAGATGATGTAGTCGTACTCCTCGAAGCTGTCGTCCTTGCTGTACTGGTCGGGCTCAGACTTGCCGCGGCTGTGGGGGTTGTCGAAGCCTTCGCCGTAGTAGCGCATGGCCAGCGAGGCCTCGATCATGCCCTCGTCGTAGATGCTCTCGGCCCGAGCGCCCAGCCCGCCGGTGTCGGTGAGGGCCACCTCGCCGAACAGGTCGATGGGGCCCCGACCGTAGGCACCATCCACACCGAGGGCGCCGTAGAAGTCGCGGTTGGGGATCGGGGTGTTGGTGAAGTCGAAGTCGTAGGCCTTGCTGACGTGGCCACCCCAGCCGGTGAAGCCGGCGTGGATGCGCTTGGCCCAGAACAGCGAGGCGTTCAGGCCCACGATGTCTTCCCTGTAGACCCAGGGGAAGGACGGGTACTCCACGACGCCATCGCCGGTGACCGTGTAGTCGTGGGGCTCGAAGTACGAGTAGTAGAGATCGTGGGGGTTGGACGAGGCGAAGACGGTGACGTCCAGGGTGGGACCCTCGGACCCGAGGTGACGCTGGGTGCGCGCGGCCACGCCCAGCAGCCGCCGCGCCACCGAGTAGGAGTCGTAGCCCTCGTAGTCCTCGGTGTAGCGCAGGTCCTGGTAGAAGCCGTGGGGGCGCTGCTTGTCGGTGACGTCGAAGGTGAGCCGCTGGCCGAAGCCGGCCTTGTAGTGACCCATGATCACCGACCAGTCACCGCGATCGACCTCGGCGTAGATGCGCTCGAGGCTGACCACCGGGCGCATGCCCTCGACGGTGATGGTGTCGTTGTCGTAGCTGACCCCGTAGACGCCCTGCTCCTCGGCCACCAGCACACCGACCTCGAGCCACTTGTGGTAGCGGACCTTGGCCTTGAGGCTGGCCATGGGGGGCTTTTCGTCGGTGAAGTTGTCGAGGTAGCGCGCGCTGATCTGGCCCTTGATGGGCTCGGGGGGGGCCGGCACCTCCATGGTGGTCACGAAGGGCTTGATCTGGTTGGAGATCGAGCGCCCCACCACATCGCGCACCTCGCGTGGG
>CAZHIK010000748.1:0-4943 GCA_964532635.1 uncultured Enterobacterales bacterium | reverse complement strand
GCGGGCGGCTCCCGGGTCAGCACGGTCACCTCCGCAGTCCCCGCACCACGCGCTCCACTTCGGAAGCGGGCACGGCCCCCTCCCGCAGCACACGGCCGCTGTCGGCCCGGACCACCGTGGAAGGCGGCGAGGGTGGCAGCGGGCCCACGTCGAGGACGGCGTCCACCGGCAGGTCCAGCTCCCGAGGTATGCGCACGGTCGGCGCGCCGCTGGGGTTGGCAGAGGTGGAGGTGATGGGCCCCACTGCCCGAACGAGCGCGAGGGCCACCGGGTGAAGTGGAGGGCGCACGGCCACGGTGCCATCGGGGCCGAGCACGGCCTCCGGCAACCCTGCCCAGGCGGGCACCACCAGGGTCAGCGGACCGGGCCACAGCGCGTCCGCCAGCGCTCGGGCCAGCCCCCCCGCGAGGGGGGGATCGAGTGCCAGCACGATCAGGTTCCCCGGCGGACGCCCCTTGATGGCCGCGATGCGCAGCGCAGCTTCGGCATCCTCCGCCCGCCCACCGAGCCCGTAGACCGTCTGGGTGGGGTACAGCACCACGCCCCCGGGCCTGTCGAGGGCGTGCAGGGCTTCGGCGAAGCCGGGTGCGGGAGCCATGGTCAGTTCGCCACGTCTCCCTGGAGCAGCACCAGCCGCCGGGCGTGGTGGTCGAGGTCGTCGAGGGTGTAGGCGTTGCGCGCTGCTTCTTCGGCCGCCTCGGGCCTACCCGCCCGGTACAGGGCCTCGGCGTAGGATCGATGCGCGACCGGCACGTTGGCCACGAGCTTGGCCCCGCGCTCCAGCTCGGTGACGCCCGCGTCACCGCGCCCGATTCGGGCACGCGCCACCCCCAGCATGGAGGAATACAGGCCCTCGTTGCCCGGTGTCGCCAGCAGGCGGGTGAGGATGCCTTCGGCCTCGAGGTACTCGCCCTGCTTCATCTTGATGCGGGCCAGGTAGGAACGCGCCACATCGTTGGTGTCGTCCTCTGTCAGGGCCGTGCGCAGGGCCACCTCGGCGAGCTGGTACTCTCCGGCGTGGTAGGCGAGGATGCCCTCGACCTCCTGCAAGTACTTGGTGTGGCGGATGTCGTTGCCGATGGCCTCCCGGATCTCAGCGGCCAGAGGCCGCACGTCGGCGGGGGGCAGAGGGCAGACGGAGTTGGGCGGGTGGGTGGCGTCCTGCTCGAAGTCGGTCTTTCCGATGGTCCTGATCATGTCCAGGGCCTTCGAGAGGTTGCCCAGGCGCAGGTAGACCCCGACCATGCCGAGCCGCGCCTCCTCGCTGCCCGGGTAGACCTCCAGGGCCCGCTCGTAGGCGGTCATGGCGGCCTTGTCCCGCTGCTGTTCGCGGTAGATGTGGCCCAGCTTGACCCAGAAGTTTCCGGCCTCGACCGGTCGCAAGGTGTCGCTGGCTGCGTCCTTGAAGGTGACCTCGGCCTGGGAAAGGTCGCCGGTGAGGGCCATGACGGTACCCAGGGCGTAGGCTGGCGGAGCCCAGTGCGGCGACAGCTCCTGGGCCTGGCGCGCGAAGGACGCGGCGCTGTCGAGCATCCCCAGCTCGATCTGGATGTAGGACGCGATGAGGTAGACCCGAGCGCCCATCTTGTGCTTGCGCACGTTTTCGTCATCGAGCAGCGGCTGAATGGTGACGGCCGCATCCGAGGCGGACCCGGTGGCGAGCTGGAGCTCGGCCACCAGCAGGCGGCTGTCCCTGTCGGAGGGATCGAGCCGGATGGCCCTGCTCGCGAAGTCCAAGGCTTGACCGTAGCTCCCCGTGAGCCAGCAGAGCCGAGCGCGGAGTGCCCAACCTTCGGCGACCTGCGGGTAGGAATCGACGAACTCGACCACCATCTTCATGGCGCGGTCGTAGCTGCCAGACTCGACCGCTGCCTGACAGAGGGCCAGGCGGAAGCGGGGCACATGGGGCGCGGCTTCATGGACCTCGGTCAGCACCGTCTCGGCCTGCTCCCACTGCTCGAGACCGAGCATGGAGATGCCCTTGTAGTACTTGCAGTGCAGGTTGCCCGGGTCCATGTCGAGGCAGTCCTCGGCGACGCGGCGGGCGTTGTCGTACGAGCCGGCCCCCATGGCGATGACCGTGCGGGCGCGGAGCACCGATGGCACGTTGATGCCCAGGGCGTCGGCTCGGGCCAGCACGATGATGGCCTTGTCGGCCTTGGCGGCCTGGAAGCGACCGGCCAGGCCGTAGATCTCGGCCAGCGCGGCCAAGGCGGTCACGTCTCGCGGTGCGGCGACCGCTGCGAGCTCCAGCTCCGCGACGGCAGCCTGGGGAGCGTCGGTGATCTCCTTCATGATGAGGTCACGCCCCCGCAGCAGGTGCAGGCGTGCGGGCTCGTTCGACTGCGGCACCGTCTGGGCCAGCTCGAGCATGAGCTCGTCGCCAGGTAGCTCCTTCAGCTCTTGGCGCTGGAGCTGCTCATCCACATCGGTGGTGGCGACCTCGACGGTGTCGAGGAAGCTGCCCGACAGCTCCTTCCAGCGGGAGGACACCGCATCGATCCAGGGCTCGGGTATGACCGTGGCGCGGTGCTGGATGGCCAGGTAGCTCGCACCCACGATGGCGACGGTGACACCCAGTGTGGCCACGGTCTTGATGCGGCGGCTCCAGTCCCGAGCGACGTGACCACGCCGGCGGGAGGACAGGGCCTTCTGGCGCTTCTCGAACAGCTCGTGCCCCGGGGTGAACCAGGACCGGAAGTCGGAGTGGACGTTGAACGGCGACCAGGTGCCATCCACGCGGGCCACCTCGTCGGTGGGCCCCACCAGGTTGCGCATGATCCAGCCTTCGATGACCTCTCGGTCGTTGGGGCCTTGAGGGCGCTGACCCTTGTTGCGCACCATCCAGCGCGGCTCGCTCTCTCCCTGGTCGGCGGATCCCGACTTGCACTTGGGGCACATGGGGGCGACTTCCCCGGACTGGGCGCTCATCTCGACGCCACATCCGAAGCAGAAGGTGCGCTGCATAGGGCCTCCTGGCTACCGCTACCTGGGGGGTGAGGGCAGACGAATCATTCTATCAAAATTCTGAAGTTCACAGCGTGCAGCAGCTGTGCTCCCACCACGTAGCCACTGATCATCACCACCTTGCCAGCGTGCCGGGCCAGGCGGGCAGCACTGGCCTCGTCCAGCACCAGCGGCATCCCCGAGTTGCGGTCGTCGATGACCAGGTTGCTACCATGTTGCCGCAGCAACCCGATGTATGGAGCCGAGCCATCACCGGCCTCGATCACGGTCCACTCCTGGACCACCATGGACCCAGCCACCATCGGGCCGGTGGCTTGGATGGTGCAGCCCTCGAGGGCCCGCAGCAGCTCCGCCTCCTCGGTGGAGCGGAGCGCGAATGTGCGTCCCGTGGCTGTGCGCAGCTGTGCCGCGTCTTCGTGCCCAGCGCTCGCTTCCACCAGGCCCTTGTGGCTGGCCACACAGCCGGCGGTCGGCAGCACAGCCAGCAGGAGCACTGTCAGCGTCACGCAGACTGAAAATTTCGCGAAAATCGTGCTCATGGATGGAACCTATCCCCACACGCAGGGTCGGTGCCCGAAACACCAGTGGGGAACTGGGGCGTCCCCGTGGAGCGCCACACCGTCAAGTGGTGGTGAAATGCCGGTTCGATGTCGAGTGTTGGGTAGTTCTGGCCTTGACGATCGAGCCCTCCGGACGGTAACGTCCCGAGCCGAGCGCGGTTCGTCCAGTGTTGGGTTCCGCGCAGTGAACGATTCCGTCCACGGCGACGGCGACGAGGCACGTCGGGATGAAGAGTCTTCCCACGAAGTTCGGCTCGCTCACCCTGGTACGCAAGCTGGGTGAGAGCAGCACCACGGAAACCTATGAGGGCTTCCAGGCCGAGGGCGACCGAGGCCGGGTCCTCGTCCGCAGGGTGGTCCCGGACCTCCTGCGCGATCCCCAGCAGCGCCAGGCCATCCAGACCCGCGTTCGGGACCTGATGGGGGTGAAACACCCCTTCCTGGTGCCGGTCCTGGATCTCCTCGAGCCGAACGGCGAGTGCCTGATGGTCGAGCAGTGGGTCGAAGCCCTCCCCTTCTCCACCGTCATCGGGTGGTGTCGGGCCCAGGGCGTGAGCGTTCCCCACAACGTCTTCCTCAACCTCTCCACCCAGATCTGCAACGGTCTCGAGGCCCTCCACGGTCGCCCCGGCAAGGTCAGCGGCAACCCCAACGTGCTGCACATGGCCCTGCGGCCCTCCACCCTGTTCGTCAACCTCGATGGCCGGATCATGCTGGGTGGCTACGGCCTCACCCGCTCTCCCCGGCTTCCGTCCAGCGATGCCGACACCGCCGTGCTCGCGTCCTGGGTGGCCCATCTCGCCCCCGAGCAGACCGAGCACGACCAGAAGCTCATCCCCGCCAGCGACATCTTCTCGCTGGCTACCATCCTCTTCGAGCTGCTCACCCTCGGCTCGCTGTTTGAGGCCGAGACCGCGCTCCAGACCCTTCACCGCCTGCGCCGGGCCGAGATCACCACCCAGCTGCTGGGCGTCAAGGATGTCATGCCCGGCCTCGACAAGGTGCTCTACCGAGCGCTGTCGTCCAGCCCTCGGCACCGCTACCAGCGTGCCTTCGTGCTGCGCGAGGACCTGCGCGGCCTGATGGCAGGCTACTCCTTCGCCAACATCGCCGACGACACTCGCCGCTTCCTCGAGCCCATCGTCCAGGCCCATCCCTTCCCGGCCCCCACCCCGGTCGCCCCCAGCGCCGAGGCCGCCCCGGCCCCGGGGCCGGTGTATGGCTTCCGCGACAAGATCTCCACGCGCATCGACCCCGATCCGCGCTCCACCGCGGCCTACGCCTCCCAGGCCCTGGCCGAGCGGGCTGCGAAGGAGCAGGGACAGCCAAGGCCCACCCCCGTCCAGGCTGCGCCTCAGCCTGCGCCGATGCCCACCTCCTTCCCCCCTCCGCGCGACCCCACGCCCCAAGCTCCCG
>CAZHIK010000747.1:0-4949 GCA_964532635.1 uncultured Enterobacterales bacterium | reverse complement strand
GTCGCCCCAGACCGAATGACCGCGCTGTTCTGGATCTGCCAGCCGCACGAAGTGAAGATCGAGACGTTCATGGGGGGGCCTCCCGCAAGGCGCACCGTGTCAACGGATGTCATCATTCTACGGGTTTTCCCCTATTGAGCAAGCGGGATTTCCAGGATCTGGCGAATTATCGTATTTCAATACATCTATATTCCACGCTGCAGAGCTCAGAAGCAGTAGTCGTTCACGGCACCGGGCGTGCCCAGATCCGAAGTGCCCGAGATAGTGCTCGCCGCGTTGCACCAGTAGCCCGGGTTGTCATTGAGCCGGGCGTCGGTGTAGCTCGGGTCGAGGGTCAGGCTCACGCCGGCAGAGCCGCTGGTGTAGGCCGCGGCCGAGTCGATCAGACCCAAGCTGTTGTAGATGCTGACCTGGTCACCGCTGTTGCCCAGGGCCACGGTGGTGCCGTAGTAGCCGTCGGGGGTGAAGCCGGCGTAGCCCCATGTGGAGCTGTCGCCGATGGCCAGCACGATGTAGCTGCCGGCGGCCATGACCGCCGAGCCGGTGACCGTGGCAGTGTTGCCGCCGTCGTCCTCGACGATGAGACCGTCGAGGTCCACCGAGCCGCCCGAGGCGTTGTAGACCTCGAACCACTCGCACTCGGTGTCGCCGCAGTAGTCGGGGTTGAACATGATCTCGCTGATGATGACGTCGTTCACCACCAGGTCATCCACGCACTTGTCGGCGGAGCACCCGGGCGCGGTGTAGGTCCCGAAGTCCGCGGCGTAGCGCGGGACGATCTTGTAGGACTCGTAGCTGTAGTACAGCAGGCCGGTGATGGAGGCGAAGGTGCCGCCCTCGGCCACATCCTCCTCGCACTCGTAGAGCAGGTCGTCGATGACCACGTCGTCGTCGATGGACCACTCGTTGTAGCCCAGGTCCGAGTCCTCGACGGTCACGCTGTTGACGGTGACCAGCACGCCCTCGTAGGTCTCGGCGGTGGCGCTATCGGCGAGATCCGAGGTGGCCACGGTGGTGGATGCCGGGATGGTGGTGCCAGTGTCGAGCACGGTGATGTCGGTGCTGGGAGCGTTCACCGAGATCTCGGACAGGTCGTAATACTCGGTGTAGGTGCCAAACAGCACCACCTCGTCGCCCTCGAGGACACTGGAGCTGTTGGTGTAGACCCAGATGCCGTTGTAGGCGCCCGAGTCGTCGGCGAAGTGGAAGCCGGTGCTCACGGCGTCGTGCATCACCCAGCCCACCACGGTGACGGGGTCGCCGTCGGCGAGGAGGCCGGTCTGCATGTCCGAGACGGTGACCCAGTTGCAGGTGGAGCTGCCCGGGTAGACCGAGGCGTCAGTGTCGTCACAGTCGGTGTTGTCGGCCACGAAGCCGGTGGGCTGGCTGCAGGCCGTGGTGGCCGGATCGTAGAACCAACCGTAGCCGTCGCCGTCGCCGGCCTCGTGCCAGGGGGCGGCATCGAGGGCGTCGTCCTCGTCGATGACACCATCGCAGTCGTTGTCGGCGCCGTCGCAGTACTCGTCGGTGCCAGGGAAGATGGTGGCGTCGGTCTCGTCGCAGTCACCGCTCTCCAGGACATAGCCGCTGGGGCCTTCGCAGCTGGGGTGGAGGAAGGACACGAGCGCCGCGTTGCCGTAGCCGTCGCCGTCGAGATCCTCGTACCAGGGGGTCGCCGCCTCGCCGGTCTCCCACTCGTCGGTGGCGCCGTCGCAGTCGTCGTCGATCTCGTTGCAGTAGTCCTCGTCGGCGTCTGGATGGACCGCGGCGTCGAGGTCGTCGCAGTCGTCGGCGCTGGCCTCGAAGCCCGAGGGCTGCTCGCAGGCCACCTCGGTGTAGGCGTCGCCGGCGAAGCCGTCGCCGTCGTAGTCCAGGTACCAGGTGTCGGCGTCGACGGGATCCTCGTCGATGTCGTCGTCGCAGTCGTCGTCCACGTTGTTGCAGTACTCATCGGCGCCGGGGTGGACATCCTCGTCGCTGTCGTTGCAGTCGGTGGCGTCGTCGACGTAGTCGCTGGGCTGGCTGCAGGCGGACACCGCCAGGTTGGTGTTGGTGTCGCCGTAGCCGTCGCCGTCGTCGTCGGGCTGCCAGGCGGTGGCGTCCACGGCGTCGTCCTCGTCGATGTCGCCGTCGCAGTCGTCGTCGATGTCGTTGCAGTACTCGTCGGCGCTGGGGTGAATGTCGCCGTCGTCGTCGTCACAGTCGTCGGCGACGACGTAGCCGTCGCCATCGAGGTCGTCGTCGTAGGTGCTGCCGTCGCAGTCGTTGTCGACGCCGTCGTAGGGCAGCTCAGTGGCGCCCGGGTTTACGGCGGCGTCGCCGTCGTCGCAGTCCTCGCTGTCGTCGTAGCCATCGCCGTCGGCGTCCACCGGGCCGCTGGGACCCGTGTCGTCTGTCTTGTCGCCGCAGCCGATGGTGAGGGTGAGACCGAGGGTGAGCAGGAGGAGGTGGGCGCGCATGGGAATCCTCGATGAATCGGGTTGATCGAGTCCTATCCGACCCACCCTCCGCCTGCTGCACCGAGACAACGGCTTTGGGCGGGGATGAACCCCGCCCCTACAGAGCCAAGAGGAGTCCTGGCCGCGCTAGCCGGCCGGCTCGGCGGGCTTGCCGTCGCCCAACTCGGAGACGATGGCGGCGTTGTAGGCGTCCAGGCTGGCCTGCACCTCCGCCATACGGGCTGCGTCGTCGTCGTCCAGGGTGCCGGTGAAGTAGCCGACCAGGGCCCAGCCCTGGGTGGCGTCGGGACGGAACTCGAGGTGCCACTGAGTGTCGAAGAGCGACTCCTTGACGATGCAGGTGTTGCCCTCGCACTCGGTGCTGGAGGAGCAGATCTGGCCGATGGCCTCCACCGCGTAGTCGCGCGCATCGCCGGGGGCGACCCAGGCGCCCATCAGCTCGCGCTCGTCCATGAGCAGGTAGTAGTCCTCGCCCACATACAGGCCCTGGCTGGCGGTGAGGTGGGGCTCGATGGCGCTCCAGATGGCGCCCTCGTCGTCGATGGGAAGCTTGAAGGGATCTTCGCCTTGGCAGACGATGCCTTCCATGTCGTCCACGGCCTGGGCGCCGAGGCCACTGGCGGAGCTGCCGCTGTCGGCGCTGCCGAAGGCGAGGAGGGAGAAGATGCCGATGGCGGCGACACAGATGAGCTGGCGGGAGTGCATGGAGAGTCCTCCGGTTGGGGTGTGCCCAAGGGATACTCGCCGCGTGGGGGCACCGGCTACGGGTCCGGGGGCGTCTGACCCCAGGGTGACGACAGGCGGATCCCAGGGTGACCCCGAGCTCTAGCGACACCCCGTCGAGGCCTCCCGCTCTGGCTCCAGCGCAGTCGTCAGCGCCCTCTGGGTGGGGTGTCGATCGGCCAGAGCCCGGAACTGCTCGCGGTCCAGGATCTCGGCCACGGGCAGCTCCGCAAAGACCAGCACCGGCAGGGTGTAGCGGGACTGCTCGTAGCTGACCTCCAGCTCCACGCTCGGCTCCAATGAGCGCACCACGGGCGGATCGTCGTAGCTCACCGCGATGTCGATGTTCTTGACCCCCAGCACAGTCCAGGCGATGGTCCGCTCCGATGCATCCCGGCCAAACGGAATCATGAAGCGCAGGTCGGCGGTGGCGCGGGGGTCGTCCCGCCAGCCCTCGAGCCAGGCCACGGTCTGCTCGGCCGTGAAGTCCACCGATGCCTCGATGCCCAGGTCGGCCCAGGCGATGCCCGCCGCGTCCCGGTACAGTCGCTGGGCCTCCTCGAGCTCGGCAGCCACGGCACCGTCTTCCCACGCCTGCCAGGCCACATCGAAGAACGGGTCCAGCACCTGGTTCTCCAGGTAGTCGTACACCACCGCGCTGCGAGCGTAGTGAGCGGGCAGGGGCTCCACGCGCAGGTCCGGGGCCACCGTGACGTGCACCACCGAGCGGTGGGCCGCGCCGATGGTCGGCAGGGCCAGGCTCTTGATGTGGGTCTCACGACGAATGGCGATTGCGGCCATGAAGGCTCTCTCGAGGCGCTCGGTGTAGCCCTCGTCGGCCTGGAGCACCTCTCGCTCGGGCAGGGTGAGCAAGGGCTCGAGGGCCCACTGCTGGCGGTCGTACCAGCCGCTGTCTTCCTGCGGAGTGAGGCTCACCCTGCCATCCTGGATGGCCTGGACGAAGACCTTCATGGTGCTGGGCCCCACTACAGCGGTACCCCCCAGGCTCTCGATCAGCTCCGCCTCGCGGCTGCGGGCCGGGGGCAGCAGGTAGTGCTCGACCGCGGGCTGGGCGGGGTTCAGGTCCAGCACCCCCACCGCGGTAGTGGGGTTGGTCAGCACCGCCTGCAGGGCCTGGTCCCGCATCAGCTGGTCGCTCAGCGTGTCCTCACGGACCAGCAGGTCCAGCAGGCCCTGGGCGATCTCCCAGGCCTCCGGGTCCGAGGTGGGCAGGGACGAGAGCAGGAAGCGGTCCCGCTCGAAGATGACCTGCAGGTCGCTGGCCTCGCTGTAGATGCCGAGTGCCTTGGCGCGCCCGGGCTCGCCGCGGAAGTCTTCCACCAGGGCCTGCGCTGCGGAGAGGCTGGCCGCGGGCACCCCCCAGCTCCCAGGGTCCTGCCCACCCAGCGTAGCCGCCGCCACCAGCCAAGCGAGGGTGAGCCGCTCTCGCTCGGTCCGCTCCACCACCGCCAGCTGCGCCAGCACCATCCCCTCGATCCACGCCTCGCGGGAGGGTGCCAGGTGGCGCTCGAGGGCCGCCATCATGCGATCGTCGGCCCGCTTGCTCACGTGCAACAGCAGCTCCAGGCTGGGCAGCACCGGGTGGGTGGCCGCGGCGGCGGCGTCCGCGAAGCTGGCGTACAGCCGCGGATTGCCCGGATCGGCCTGCACGATGCCGGTCATGGCGTCGGGGCTGGCGCTGATCACCGGATCGATGTCGTCCTCGCGAGGAGCCTCGATCTCGAAGGTCGCGCCGCGATCGTCCAC
>CAZHIK010000746.1:0-4955 GCA_964532635.1 uncultured Enterobacterales bacterium | reverse complement strand
GTGGTCCGCCAGGAGTTCGAGGCGCTGATGGCCATGCGGCCGGCCATGACACAGTACATGCTCTACAACCTCGACTACGGCACTCCCCTGTACGAGCGGATGAAAGCGGAGGGGAGAATCCGCGGAGAGGTGTTCGAGGACCGCAGCCGCTGGGACGGCACCAGCCTGATGTTCGATCACCCTGCGTTCGGTCCCGACCAGCTCCCGGCCCTGCAGCGCGAGCTGTACCTCGAAGACTACCGGCGGCTGGGTCCCTCGGTCTTCCGCCTCACAGAGAACGCCCTATGCGGATGGACGAACCTGCGGGACCACCCGCGCCCCCGGGTGCGCGCCAAGGCCGCGCGCTACCGCCGCGACGCCCACCGCAACATGGTCATCCTGCCCGCCAGCATCGGCCACGCCCTGCCGGAGCACCGACCTTGGCTCCGCCAGCTGCTGGCTGACCTCGAGCGGTCCACGGGGGCCCTGTCCACCAAGGAGCGCCTCCTGGCCCATGGCGTGCGACCGATGATCCACTACACCAAGCTGCGGCAGCGCCTGGGCCTGGACAGGCAGCCACCCACCACACGCCTCGTGTGGAGGCAGGATCAGCGCACGGACATCCACTCGGCGTAGAGGTGACCGCCGTCCATCTCAGCCAGGATGTGCCGCTTCCTCAGCCCAGGCCAGGCGTTCACCAGTCGCTCCACCACGGGACGCTCCAGCACCCTGTGGCGCTTGGGCCAGCTCCACAGGGGTCGCGCCGGCTGCCCGCCGGTGTCGCCTTCCAGGGTGAACCGCGGCTCCCGGCGACCCTCGCAGCGCAGGGGCGAGCTGTCCAAGGGGCGCACGGACCCCTCACCCAGGGCCTCGAAGGCCCGGCGCATGGGCGCGCCGGCGAAGTCTACGTCCAGCACCAGCAGCGAGCGCTCCGGGGTCCACAGCACCGCCCACCACCAGCCGCGGTAGCGCACCAGCCAGTCAGGGGATGGCGCCGTGTCGGCGCAGACATGGTCGCAGAACAGGGTGCCGGCGAGATCGCGCCACGCGCCGGCGAGCCGCACCCGGCCAAAGGCGCGACCCCGCAGCATGGGCACGGTCCAGCACCAGCCATGCAGCCCGTCGATGTCGTAGCCGATCACCGGCCGGGGCCAGCGCAGCGAGGGCTCGGCCTGCAGCTCGAGCTCCACGCCAGGAAGGCGCACGGCCAGGTGCAGCCCATCGGAGCGCTGCTCGATGGAGCTGGCCTCGACCATCACGTGCAGGCGGTCGCGCTCGCCGTGGAAGGACGGGGCTGCGTGGACCTGCTCCCAGCTCGACGGCTCCCCCACGGGGCGCGTGCGGCATAGCTCCACCCCACAGCGCTGCTCGGGACCCTCGGGGCCCTGGACCCAGAGCCGCACCCGGTAGACCTCACCATCGTCGGTGAGCAGCAGCAGGTACCACCACTGCACACAGCGGGGATTGGGCACGGACCGGTAGCAGCTGTCCAGGTTGGCCACGGCTACATCCCCGTGAGCTTGCGGATCTGCTGCAGACCGCGGTTCGCCCGGGTGGGCCGCGGAGCCAAGGCGCCCACGGGGCACACTGCTGCGCAG
Organism: uncultured Enterobacterales bacterium; assembly: GCA_964532635.1. Lineage (GTDB taxonomy): Bacteria > Myxococcota_A > UBA796 > UBA796 > JAFGLY01 > CALDOK01. The sequence goes on along the minus strand of CAZHIK010000746.1, from coordinate 3,378 downwards.
GCGTAGCACCACACGCAGCGCTCGCGATCGATGTGGGCGGTGGGTTCGAGCTGGATGGCGTCGAGCTGGCAGCGCTCAGCGCAGGCTCCACAGCGGGTGCAGCGGTCCGCCTCGATCCCCAGGTCCACGCTCAGGTGCCGGAACATCCAGCGCTTGGCTCGGCGCTGCAGGGGGTTGGGGCGGGGCTTGTCCTCGAGCAACACGAAGCCTACCGTGGGTACCTGGCCCACAAGCCGCACACCGGCGGGCTCGAGCTCTCCGCGGCGCATGGCCTCGCGCAGGTAGGTGACCGCGCCGACCTGCTCACCGATCACGCCGCACAAGGCCACGTCCATGGCGAGGGCGTCGCGGGAAGCCATCAGAAAGCGGGTGCGCCGCGGGTCGCCGCTGGCCGCGGGACCGTCCCGCTCGAGCCCCACCACCCCGTCGAGGATGCTCAGGCCAGGGGGAGCGGCGCGGTAGACGTCGTAGATCACCGCCCCGAAGCGCTCGAGGTAGTCGCGCCGCTCATCCAGCAGCTCGTGGTACCGCGCCTTGGTGGCGCCGGGGACCAGCCCGAAGAGGTTCTTCACAGCGCCGGAGATCCGCGTGGTGCTGTGCACCTTGAGCTTGGGGACGTTGACCACCAGGTCCCAGGCCGAGGTGTCGGCCACGAACAGTCGCGGGGCCTCGGGGAAGCCGGGGCGCTCGATGATGCGGAAGGGCAGCTGTTCGAAGAAGACGGTGTCGGCGCCGTGGCGGCGAGCCACCTCGGAAAGACCGAGGGCGTCGAAGGCCGCCTGGGTGTAGCCGGGGAACCAGTAGGCCGAGGAGTCGCCGATGGTCAGCTCACAGCCAGCGTCGGCGAAGAGCCCACAGGCCGCATCCACCACCGCGGGGTGGGTGGCGGTGGCCTGCTCGGGGCGGTTGTTGGTGACCGCGTTTGGCTTGATCAGGACCCGGGCGCCCCTGGGCGGCTCCCAGCCCAGCAGGCCCAGCGCCCGCTCGAGCGCCGCCCGCAGCTCTCCCGGGTGGTAGGTGTTGCAGGGGGCGATGGCGACTTCGGGCATTGGTGGCGAGGTGCTCGCGCTGAGGTTCGCTACAGGAACACAGCCTATCCCCCTCCCCAGGACGTCAACAAAAATGACCGCCGGTCAGGCGGCGGCCGGAATCACGGAGAAACACACCTCCCGGGCGCGATGCACACGGCAAATCCCGCCGATATTCCTGCGGACACAGACAAAAACATGACCGTTGGTCACCCACCCGTCACCAAGAAGATCGATACAATGGCCGCCCGCTCCCAACCGGCGACCATGCAGCGCGTCCTCCTGACCACTGTCTTCCGGCCCTTCTGCATCGAAGGTCCCTACGACTCCGCGCAGCATCAGGTGCAGCACGGCTCGTGTCACCGCCAGTTCACCCGCGAGCAGGGCGTCTTCACCATCCACCAGCAGTGCACCCACCTGGGCCTGCACCTGATCGCGGCCAACCTCGAGGCGCGGGTGGAGGTGGTGGAGTACCCCAGCATCGAGGAGCTGGAGGCCATGCTCCGCGCCGCGGTGGAAGCCGGGGATCCCTACACCTGGGTGGGCGTCGGCACCGTGGCCGCCTTCCTGCCCAAAGCCCGGGTGATCTGCGAGCGGGTCCAGGCCCTATCCCCCACCACCCGCACGGTGGTGGGCGGTGGTGGTGCGTTGGCTATCGACGACCTGGTGCCCCGCTTCAGCGACGAGGTCTGCGTGGGCGACGGCGTGACCTACATGCGCGCCCTGCTGGGACAAGATCCCGACGCCCCCCTGCGCCACCCGCCCCTGTGGTCGGTGCACTTTCCCAACGAGATCTTCTCCTTCAGGGCCAACAGCGCAGCCTGGAGCATCGCCCTCGCCCTGGGCTGTGATCGCCGCTGTGCCTTCTGCTCCACCTCGGCCCAGTTCGGTGGGGTACGCAAGCGCTTGTTCGAGGACGGCGCGGCCCTGATGGCGGCCATCCGCAGGCTCGCCGACGAGTACGACGGGCCGGGGGACGCCCCGCCGGCCATGCAGCTGCTGTTCTTCGACGAGAACTTTCTGCACGATGAGCCCTTCGCCCGGGACTTCCTCGACCACAACCGCCGCGCCCTCGAGGCCGGAGAGCTCTACCTGCCCTTCGTCTTCGCCGACGCCCGCGCTGTACAGCGCTTCGAGCCCGAGGAGCTGCTCGAGATGGGGGTGGACTCCCTGTGGATCGGCATGGAGACCGCCGACGGCGGTGGGTACGCCAAGAACCAGGGGGTGGACTTCCCCGCCCTGGTGAAGCGCCTGCAGAGCCACGGCATCAAGGTGATCGTGTCCTTCATCGCTGGGCGGGATGACCAAACCCCCGAAGGCGTGGCCCGGGACGTGGACGCCGCCCTCGAGCTGGGTGCCTGTGCCTTCCAGTACGCCATGGTGTCCCCCATGCCGGGCACCCCCACCTTCGAGCGGCTGCGGGCCGAAGGCCGGCTGGATCTGCGGCGCCTCGATCGCATCGGCATGTCCCACTACGTCGTCAAGCACGACCGCTTCGACGATCCGGGCCTGCGGGCCCACACCACCGGCTTCCACAAGAAGGACTACGAGCGCCACGGGCCCATGTCCCAGCGCTACCTGAAGCTGCGCTTCGAGGGCTGGAAGCGGCATCGCAGATCCGACCGACCCGCCCTGCGCACCCGGGCCAAGGGCTTCCGCCACGATGTGATGGATTCCATGGCCGCCCTGAGCACCGGGGTGGTGTTCAGCCCCACCCAGGCCCTGCGGGACGAGTGCCGGGCCCTGCTGCGCACCTTCGACCGCGAGCTGCCCAAGGGCCAGGCCTACCAGGAGTGGCGTCGCGGCGAGATCTCCACCAGCTCCTTCGGCCGCTTCATGCTCTTCACCTCGCCGGTGGCCGAGCCGCTGCTGCGGCGCTGGCTGAAGGTCCGGATCCTGCGCTGGGACCCGCGCTCCCGGGAGCGCTGCGGCACTCTGCTGGGCCTGCTGCGCCACCACCGCGCCTGCGTCGAGGAGCTGCGCCACGGCATGATGCCCTTCGACCAGCCCGAGCTGGTGGTCACCCGCTACGAGGGTGGAGCCAAGGCATGAGCCGCGTGCTGCTCACCACGGTCTGCCGCCCGGTGGGTGGCCCCGACGAGGGTCCGAGCATGGGCGTGGACGTGATGAAGGGGCAGCTCTGCGTGAGCCAGGGCGCACTGCGCACCGCCGGGGTGGGCTGGGCCTACGGGCTCGAGTACATCGCGGCCAACATCGCCAGCCCAACCACCGTGCTCCACTGGCCCAGCGAGGGCGAGCTGATCCGCGAGCTGTGCGCTGGCGACTACGACACTGTAGGCATCAGCTACACCTTCCAGCTGGTGCCGCGGCTGTCGCGGGTAGTGGCCTT
>CAZHIK010000745.1:0-4957 GCA_964532635.1 uncultured Enterobacterales bacterium | reverse complement strand
CGTTCGTCGACCAGGGTGTCCACCACCATGCGGTGGTCTTCCTGGTTGTTGGCCACGAAGTGCTTCAGGCAGGCTCCCACGCCTTGGCTCTGGATGCCCTGGACCAGGGCGGCTGCAAGGGTCCCGGAGAGCAGAGGGTCTTCGCTGAGGTACTCGAAGTTGCGACCGCCGCAGGGATGGCGCTTGATGTTGAGCCCCGGGCCGAGCACGACGTGGACCCCGGCGGCCCGGGCCTCGGCCCCGATGGCTCGGCCCAGCTCCTCCACCAGATCTGGGTCCCAGGTGGCCGCCAGGGCCGAGGCGGTGGGAAAGCAGGTGGCGGGCTGGGCGTCGGTCATGCCGGGGCTGTCGCCCCGGATGGGCTTGCGCAGGCCGTGGGGACCGTCGGAGAGCCAGGTGGCCGGGATGGCGTGCTGGGGCAGGGGACGGGTCTGCCAGAAGTTCATCCCGCTCAAGAGAGAGAGCTTCTCCTCGAGGGAGAGCTGTGCCGGTGTGACGGGGCTCATGGGTCCTCCAGGCAGGCCTGGGAGGGCCTCTATCGCAGTGGGGCCGCCCGGGTATCCGGGGTCACCCTGTGATAGATGGCCGCCATGATCCTCACGCTGACCCTCGACCCGATGGTGGAGCACCTCTTCCCGGTGCCTGGGCTCGAGCTGGGGCGCGCCTACCGGCCCGACTCCTCCCTCACCACCGCCTCGGGTCGCGCCCTCAACGTCGCCCGGACGCTCAACGATCTCGGCGAGCCGGTCATGGCCGTGGTGGCGGCGGGCGGTCGCCGGGGGCGAGAGATCGAGGAGCGCCTGCTCGACGAGGGCCTGCCTCACCGGGTGGTGGGCGTGCGCCGGGAGAGCCGCGTCGGGGTCACGCTGTACGGCAAGGGCAGCCGGGCCACGGTCTACGGTCCACGCCCCGCTCTGTCCGACCACGACGTCGAAGCCGTGTTGGCCACGGTTCGGGGCCTCGCGCCGGCGCGGGCCATCGTGCTGGGCGGTGGCACTGTGCGGCCAGACCTGTACCGCCGCATCTGCGCCATGGGGGTGCCGGTGGTGCTGGACTGCTGCGGTCCCTCCATGAATGACTGCATCCGGGTGGGCAACGTGCTGGTGGCTTGCCCGGATCGATACGAGTGCCTCGAGGTCTTCGGCTGCGAAGATCCGATCGAGGGTGCCCGCACCCTCGGGCGGAGGGGGGCCCGCTGGGCCGTGATCCTCGAGGACCATCCCGCCGACACCACCTACCGCACGGGGGGCGCGACCTATCGTGTCCAGGCTCCCGAGCTGCCTGTGATCCAGCCGGGCGGCGCCGACGACGCACTGCTGGCCGGGCTCATCTACGCGCTGGGCCGTGGCCCGCGCCGGGCCATCGCCTTCGCCGCGGCCTGCGCCCTCCACAACATGCAGCGGGTCGAGGTGGCCCACGTGGATCCCGCCGCCTGCGAGGCCCTGGCACAGCGCCTCGAGGTGGTGGAGATCGGCAAGCGCCGCAGCGATCGGCAGGTCCTGGTCTGAGCCATGGGTGAGCCGCAGCTGGTGCGCTGGGGTAGCAGCCCCTACGAGCGGCCCGAGGGCCTGACCCTCGAGGCAAAGATGTGTCGGAGCTTGGGGGTGGGCTACCGCGCGGAGCCCCAGGGCAGTTCGGCGAGCGTGCTCGGCGCGGCCGATGTGCTCGTGGTCACCAGCCTCACCCGGGTCGGGGGGGCCGAGCTGGACCGCGCCCCACGCTGTCGATTGTTGGTCACCACCACCTCCGGCTACGACCACCTCGACCTGCAGGCCGCAGCGGCCAGGGGGATCGCGGTGGCCCGGATGCCCCTGGCACGGCGCGATGCCGTGGTCGAGTCGTCCCTGGCCATGGGCCTGTCCATGCTCCGGGGCTTGCCGGTGCTCCAGCACGCGGCCCGTCAGGACCACTGGGCGCGTCGGGACCTGCCCGAGCTGGGCATGGTGCGAGTGGCCGATGATCCCGTCGGTGTGGTCGGCCTTGGGGTGATCGGACAGCGGATGGCCGCACTCCTGCAGGCCATGGGGGCCGAGGTGCTGGGCCACGATCCTGCCGGCGTGCCCGCTGGTGTGGAGCCGGTGGAGATCCCAGAGATGCTCCAGCGCTGCCGCTTGGTGAGCCTGCACTGCCGCCTGGAGCCCGGGGCCCCTCCGGCGATCTCCGGCGAGCTGCTGCGTGGTGCCAGGTCCGATCTCGGCATCGTGAACACCTCCCGAGGTGGCGTGCTGGACCTCACCGCGGCTCTGTCCCTGCTCGAGTCCGAGCAGCTGGGGGGGCTGGCGCTGGATGTCTTCCCGCGGGAGCCTTGGCCCGGGCTCGGGGTGCTGGCACAGCACCCGCGGGTGCTGCTCACCCCCCACGCCGCCGGCTACCATCCGGAGCTGCACGTGGACATCGCCTCGGAGCTCCAGGCCGTCCTCGTGGCCTGGCTCGACGGCCAGCCGATCCCGGCGCGGCTGGTCTGATCGCTAGCGGTAGCGCAGGATGTGCCGTAGGCCCTCGGCGAAGCCTTGGCCTCCCTCGCCCCGGGTGACGAAGCCCGGGTGGTGCTCCATGCGTGGCAGGAAGCGAGTGATGTTGGCCACGCCGATGCCGGTGGGGAAGTAGCCGTACATGGGCTCGTCGTTGGCCGAATCGCCGAAGTAGGCCCAGCGGTCCCGGGCTCCTTCCAGATCCTCGCCCCAGCGCTCGGCCAGGAAGCGGCGGCAGCCCTCGAGCTTGTCGAAGCTGCCGAACCATCCGTTGACGTGGATGGAGCTGACCTTGCAGGTGGCACCGGCGCTGTCGAAGGCTGCGACGATGGCGTCGATGGAGTCGTCGCCCAGAGCCGGGACGTCCTCGCAGAAGTCGATGGCGAGGTCGAGCTCACGGTAGGGCTGGTCAGCGGAGATGGCGCAGCCGGGGACCTCGGCGGGGATGCTCCGGGCCAGCTCGGCCAGGCGGAGCTTGTTGGCCTCGCGCTCTTCGGCGGGCTGAACGAAGCGCCGCTGCAGCTTGGCGCCGTCGTGCCAGAACCACAGGCCTCCGTTCTCGCCCACCACACCGTCCACGGGCCACATGCGCGCCAGGTGATCGACCCAACCCGCGGGTCTGCCCGTGATCAGCACGGTGCGCAGCCCTGCTTCCCTGGCCTGGTACAGGGCCTGGAAGGCTTCGGGCACGATGCGGCCATCGTGAGTGATGGTGTCGTCGAGGTCGGAGAAGATGCCCACGAGGGCACGGCAAGTTGCTGGCTCGAGCTCGTGGATGGGGCGGATCATCAGTGCTCCTCGGCGAAGGTGAAGCCCCTGACGCGGAACAGCTGGATGCAGGCGTCGACGGCTCCGGGATCGTAGTGGCGGCCGCGCTGGCGGAAGATCTCGGCCAGGGCCTCGTCGATTCCTCGCATGGGCCGGTAGGGGCGATGGGAGGCCATGGCCTCGACGGTGTCGGCCACAGCGATGATGCGAGCCTCGGGGCGGATGGCGGTGCCCTCGAGCCCGTCGGGGTAGCCCGAGCCGTCCAGGCGCTCGTGGTGCTGGCGCGCGATGTCGGCTACGGCCTCGTGCAGGTGGGCCTGGGACAGGATCTCCCAGCCCACAGTGGTGTGGGTGCGCATGAGCTGGAGCTCGTGGGCGGCCAGCTTGCCGGGCTTGGTGAGGAGCTCGACGGGGATGCCGATCTTGCCGATGTCGTGGACCAGAGCTGCCAAACGCACCAGCTCGACGGTCTCGTCCGGCAGCCCCATGCGCGACGCGATGGCCTGGGCCAGCTGTGCCACTCGCTGCTGGTGGCCGGCGGTGTAGGGGTCTCGCATCTCGGCCATGCGCCCCAAGGCGAGGACCGTGCCGGACAGGGACAAGCGCAGCTGCTCCAGGCTTCGACGCAGCTCTCGCTCGACGCGCTTGCGGTGACCCACGTCGGCGAAGGTGAGCACCGCTCCTCGGACCTCGGCGTCTTCCTCGAGGGGAGCCACCGAGGCCTCCACAAGCAGCTCGCCGCCGTCGCGTCGGATCAGGGTGGTCTCCACCTGGTGGATGCGCCGGGCGGACTGGATGGCCTCGAGGATGGGGTTGGTGTGGTGGTGCTCCCCCCCCGGGTGTGCTCCCGGCAGCGCGCGCAGCTCCGCCAGGGTTCGGCCGCCGATGTGGTCCTGGTGCCAGCCGAGCAGCTCGATGGCCGAGCGGTTGGCGAAGGTCAGGCGACCCTGGGTGTCGAGGCCCAGCACGCCGTCCTGGACCGCTCCGAGGATGGCCGCGGTGCGGCGCTGCAGTCGTCGTCGCTCGTCCCGCATGACCTTGCGCTGCAGGATCTCGGCGGCCGCTGCCAGGCTGCGGTGAGCGCGGTCGCGGTCGTGGAGCGGGAGGTCCTCGCCGCCGGCGAAGAGGGCGAGGCCTACGGGCTGTCCCTGGTTGCGGATGGGAACCAGTCGAACCACCTGCAGGCCATGCAGCGCCTCCACGCCCAGGATCACGCGGCGCAGCTCCGGGGCGCGGACGTGCTCCAGCAGTGCTCGTTGCAGGGACTCGTGTCCAGATAGCACGGTGTGGCGGGGTGTGCGGAACGCGCGCCACAAGGCGCTGTCCGATCGTTGGGGGATGGTCAGGGCCTTGGGGACGCGCCCTCCCAAGGTCCGCTCGAGGCCCTGGCGGAGCGGGGGCGCCATGTTGCTGCCAATGACCACCAGGTGCCGGCCGTCGCGGCTGGGGAGGTAGATAGCGACCGCCAGGCACCGCAAGCCGTGGCGAAGGGAGCGGGCCAGCAGCTCGGCCACTTCGGTGATGCTGCAGCCGCGCTTGTCCATCTCGCTCAAGGTGAACAGCAGGGTGAGCTCGTCCCCCGCGCTGGGTGTGGTTCGAGACGAGGGGGCATCGCCGCGTTGGGTGCCGATGGCCATGACAAACTCGGCCACCTCACCTTGGGGACCGGGGACCGGATGGAGTGCGGCACGCAGGGTGGGCTGCTCGGCTGGCAGTGC
>CAZHIK010000744.1:0-4978 GCA_964532635.1 uncultured Enterobacterales bacterium | reverse complement strand
ACGCCGCGCAAGGCCACCTGCCAGGCCTCGAGCCCGTGGGGTAGTGCCCGGGTCTCACATCGCTCGGGTGGGGCGATGGGCAGGACCAGGCTCCCCCCACCAGCGGCCGCCAGCGCCCCCGGAAGGTCCCGGGTACAGGCCTCCGGCCCGCCCGGACAGCACTCGTCCCCCAACTCGATGGTCACCAGATCGGGACGCGAGGCCGCGATGGGCCCCAGCAGGTGCCAGCTGCGCCCGTCCCGGAGGGGCAGGCTGACGACGGTGGAGCCGGCTGGGGCTCGCTGGATCAGATCCTCGGCGATGCGCTCGAGCTCGATGGCTCCGCAGACGCTGCTGTCGGTGTAGGCATCGACGGGACGCCAGTCCTCCGCCCAGCCCTCGAAGAGGCCGCGGGGAGGCGCGGTGCCCTCCTCCTGGGCGCGCAGCAGCGCCAGCCCGTCCCAGAAGTGGAGGTTGGCCGTGACGAACAGGGTGACCGCCAGGGACAGGGGGAGCGGCCCCAGCAAGACCCTACCCCAGCTCCCGGGACCGCCCTGGGTATTCCGGCGCAGACTGCCGGGCGTCAGGGCCACACCCGCCAGCACCAGCCAGCCCAGGCCGGCCGCGCAGAGATAGCGGGCCTGCAGCCGCTCGCCGAGCATGGCCGCCACCAGCAACGCCGAGGCCGTACCCAGCCCCAGCACCAGCACCCGGAAGCCCCGCCGGGGCGCTGCCACCACGCAGCCCGCAGCAGCCAGGACCGCCATCGGCGCCAGCTGGGCCCAGCTGTGGTCACCTGCCGCCTGGCTCAGGGTGCGCCCCCCGGCCCTGAGCCAGCCAGGAACGGCGGCGACACCGGGGGGCCCCGGGAACCACCAGGAGCCCAACAGGCCCATGCCCGCTTCGGGCCGCAGCAGAGGGCCGAGGAAGGGCAGCGCCAGCAGCACGCCACCGAGCAGACCTCCACCCAGCCAAGGCAGGCAGCGCCTGCCGCCCAGCACGGGCACAGCCAGCAACAGCAGCCCCGCCGGCAGGGCGATGGGCTTGGCCGCCGCCGACAGCCCCCAGAGCAGCCCCGCGGCCACCAGGGCCGCCCGAGGCCCCGGGGACCGGCTCGCACCGAGCTGTTGGCCTCCCCACCACCCCAGGGCCACACCCCAGGCCGCCAGGGCCACTGCGAGGCCGTCGCCGCCGCGAAGCAGGCTGGACTGCACCATCAGGGGCGCCACCGCCGCCAGCAGCGCAGTGGAGCGCCCGTCGCGGCCGTCGGTGAGCACCCGCCCCATGAGCCAGGCCGCCGCGACGGTGGCCAGCCCCGCCGCCACGGACAGCAGCAGCGCCCCCTGCACCGGATCGCCGCTGGGCAGGGAGAGCGCGCGGATCAGCAGCGGGTGCAGCGGGTAGGGATGGGCCAGGATGCCGCTGTAGGCAGCGGCCGCTGCGCCGGGAGCGTCGGGCCCGAAGGCCCCTCGCAGGTCCACCCCCCACAGCATCCCGAACCGCACCAGCGCACCCACAGCCAAGCAGAAAGCCAGGGAGAGGTAGGGTGCGTCGCGGTGGGGGGGGGGTGCGAGCATGGAGCTACCCTCAGCCTAACGGCCCAGGTCCACCCTCATCCCGAAGGTAGGGAGGTCGCGATCCTCCGCCCAGCTGGCCCCGGCTTCGATCCCCAGGCAGCGGCAGCGGGACGCGAAGTACAGCCCCAGGTGCTGCTCGACGAAGGCCGCATCGTCGAGGGACCAGCGCGCCCGGGCCCGGGGCTCCCAGCGATCCGCACCCCAGGGCAGCTGCCACGCCAGCCGGGCGCTGAGCTGGTCGGCCGCGCTGGCCTCCTGGATGGCCACCACCCCCGCCGCCACCGTGAGCACCTCGGTTCGCCGCCCCGCCTCGAGCCAGGCGAAGGCGTCCGACGGTGCGTCGCCGGGCTGCCAGCGCGCCGAGCCCTGCAGCTGGCCCCACCAGGGCCCCTCGGACCAGCGCGCAGTGGCGGACGGAGCCAGGCCCTCATCGCTCCAGGGCAGCGCAGCCTGGGCGTGCACCGGCACTCCAGCCCGGCCGATCCAGCGGCTCTGGACGCCGGGGCCGACCCACCACAGAGGGGTGGACTCCAGCGGGGTGGCCCAGCCTTCGAGGCCCTCCTGCGCTCCGCTGACACCGCTCCCGGCCACCAGCCCCGGGCGCAGGATGTGGCGAAAGCGACCGTGATCGGCCCACAGGGGCAGCGCAGCGCGGAGCTCGACGCTCGCGCCGCCTTCGAGCAGCGCCCCGTCCGGCGTCATCCCGACGAGCAGCGGGTCACCGGCGGGGACGTACACGCCTCCCTGGCCGAGCAACCGCAGCTCAGCCTCGACGGGCCCGACGGGGCGCGCCGCGTTCAGGCCGATCCCGCTGATCGCTCGCAGCCAGGGATCGGTGGTCCGCAGCGCGCTGTCACCGCGTCCCCCCAGCTCCAGATCGAACCAGGCCTCGGGGGAGAGCGGGCCAGCGTCGCGCGCAGGCCTGGAGATCACCAGCCCCATCAGCCGCTGGGGCATGCTCTCCTCGGCCTGGAAGCTGCCGTGCTCGAGGCGCACCGGACCCAGGCCCACCAGGCCGCGCAGCTCGTGGAAGCCCTGCTGGCGCCGGGTGAAGTCCAGCTCGTAGTCGCTGCGGTAGTCCAGGTCGCTGACCGCGCTGCCGGAGACCGCCGAGCGGAAGGCTCGATCGACGTACCCCTGCTCGACATCGACGACGCCGCGGGTCGATCCGGTGACGGCGTCCCAGCCCACCGCAGCGTCCAGCTCCCCTCCCCCGCTCCGCGGCTGGACCCAGCGCAGCTCGCTGCCCAGGCGGAAGCCCCGCTCCTGGCGCCAGGTAGGCTCGAGGGTCAGGTCGGCGGACCTGCCCAGCGTGAGGTAGACCGGCTGCCCTATCTCCACCCCGTCGGGGGTCGAGGAGAACCGGGGCGCCAGCAGACCCGAGCGCCGTTCGCCCAGGGGGAAGATCCCTGCGGGGATGGGAAGAACGGGGCAGCCCCCGATCCTCAGCAGGCCCCCCACGAACACCGCGCTGCGCTCACGCTCCACGCGCACACGCCGCGCCTGTACGGACCAGAGCTGGCGGTCACCCTCGCAGGCGCAGAGGCTCAGCTCGGCGCCGTCCATGCGCACGGTGCCGTCTTCCAGGATCTCCAGCCTGCCAAAGGCCAGCTGTCCGTCGGGGTGACGCCAGAGGCCATCCTCGAGCACCGCTCCGCTGCCGTCCAGCGCCACCTCGAAGCGCTCGGCCTCGAGGGTGCCCCCCTGCAGGACGGCCCGCACCGAGCCCTCGCCGCTCACCCCCTCGGCCCCCACCACGATGCGGTCGGCCTCCAGCTTCAGCTCGGCCTCGGGCGCGGGCTCCTGGGCCGAGGCAGCCGCCGACAGCAGCAGGCCCGCGAGCAGGGGCGCGAGGCTCACCTGATCCCGAGGAGGTCCCGGACGGCGCCCACCAGGAAGATGGAGCCGGCCGCCACCACCTCGCCTCCTCCGGAGCGCGCCAGGGGCAGGGCCTGCTCGATGGGGCCCGCGGGCATCACGGGGATGGACAGACCCTCGAGCGCCGAAGCCACCTCGCCAGGCGCCATGGCCCGCGGATGGGAGCATGCGGTGGTGAGGATGCGGTCGACGTGGGGAGCCAGCAGGGCCCCGATGGCGCGGATATCCTTTTCTTTGGAGGCTCCCAGCAGCAGGGTACGCCGGGGCCGCTGCCGCTCGGCGCGGTGGCGCAGGTAGGCCGCGAGGGTGACCGCTCCGTCGACGTTGTGGGCGGCGTCCACCAGGATGTCCGGCGCCAGCCACTCGAGGCGCCCCGGCACCCGGACGTTGGACATGCCCGCGCGCACCGCGGCCTCGTCGCAGGCCAGCTCGAGGGGCAGCAGGTCGAGCACCGCCAGGGCCACGGCGGCGTTGTCGATCTGGTGGTGGCCCGACAGGTTCACCGCCAGGCCGCTGCGCTTGGAGCACGGGCCTTGCCAGGCGAAGCCGGAGCCGTCGCGCAGCAGGTGGAAGTCTTCGCCGTAGACCACCATGCGGGATCCTCGGGTCTGGGCCATGGAGCGGATCACCCGCAGGGCATCGAGGGGTACGCCGCCCACAGCCACGGGCAGATCGGGCTTGAGGATGCCCGCCTTCTCCCCCGCGATGCAGGCGATGTCGGGGCCCAGCACGTCGGTGTGGTCCAGCCCGACCGAGGTGATGGCCGCCACCACGGGCTGGGCGATGTTGGTGGCGTCGAGCCGACCGCCCATGCCCACCTCCACCACCGCCACATCCACCTCGGCTTCGGCGAAGTGGAGGAACGCAGCGGCGGTGATGGTCTCGAAGTAGGTGAGCGCTTCTTCTTGCCCGTCCAGCTCGATGAGATCCCGACCCAGTGTGCGGCCGAGCTCGCCCACACGGTCGAGCAGGTGGTCCAGAGCCCGGTCGCCGATCTCTCGACCGTCCACACGGATGCGCTCGTTGACGCGCTGGAGATGGGGCGAGGTGTACAGGCCCACGCGGTAGCCCTGGTAGCGCAGGACCTCGGCCACCATGCCACAGACGCTGCCCTTGCCGTTGGTGCCAGCCACGTGCACCACGGGGTAACGATCGTGGGGGGAGCCCAGCGCCCGCATGAAGCGGCGCATCCGATCGAGACCCAGCCGGACGCCATGGAGCGCCGCGGAAGCCAGGACGGGGTGATCCCTCATGGGCCGACCTCGCGTGTGCTGCCGGACAACGACGCCAGCGCGCACCCCCCCAGGCTATCGCGCGAGCGGGGCGGAGGTCCAGCCTAGCTGCCGTCGAGCACCTTCCAGAAGGAGCCGAAGCCGATCCACAGCTCACCCGACAGGTAGCGCGTACCGCGCCTATCGTTCGAGCGCCGGGCGCGCAGATAGCTGTTGATCTCCTTGGACGCCCCGTCGGCATGATCCGACGGCTGCTGCAGGTTCATCACGATGCGCTGGATGCCCCTGCTGCCCTTGTGGACCATGGTGACG
>CAZHIK010000743.1:0-4987 GCA_964532635.1 uncultured Enterobacterales bacterium | reverse complement strand
CACTCTCTATGAAGCCCTGTGCGGCCGCCGGCCCTACTCGGCCCGGGGCACCGCGGGCTATCTGCGGGCCCACCGCGCAGGTGGGGCTCAACCCCTCGCCGAACGGATCAAGGACGCCCCCATCCGGCTGATGGACTTCATCCACCAGCTCATGGCACGGGATCCTTCGGCCCGGCCCTCGTCTGCGGGCATCGCCGCGGCGTTGCTCTCCGGCCGTGAGAGCGGGCACAACGAGCTGCGGGCTCCGCCCCTGGTGGGGCGCTGGGCCGCCCGCGGTGCAGTCGAGGCCGTCATCGATGGAGCCGGCATCGTGCACATCGTGGGTGAGATCGGCGCAGGCACGGGCCGGGTTGCGCGCATGGCGCTCCGGCTCGCCCACGAGGCCGCCCTCGAGTGCATCGCGCTGCGCTTCCGGCCCTGGGGTGTCCAGCGTCACCTGCTCCCCCAGCTCTCCAATGCCCTCACCTTCATCCTGAAGACCGACGTTCCTGCGCGGTTCGGCCCGGTGCGCGAGGCGCTCGAGCAGATGGAGGCCGAGGGGCCCTTCCTGCTGCTCCTCGAGGACCTCCACCTGGCCACCCCCGCTGACCTCACGGTGCTGCCCGAGTTGCTGACCGTGGTTCCGGGGGCCTCCGTGATCACCACCTCCCTGTTCGGCCACGATGGGCTGCCGGGGCGCGAGGTGGCCCTGCGTTCCCTCGAGCGCGACGAGGTCTCGAGCCTGGTGGCGAGGATGCTCGGGAGCTCATCACCGCCCGCCAACCTCGCCAGCCTCCTGCACCGTGAGACCGGGGGGCTGCCTGCCCTGGTGGTCCAGGCGGTCCGTGAGCTTCACGGCCGTGGTGCTCTGCGCTGCGAGGGCCTCGACGACGACGGGGAGCCCCAGTGGACCCTCGACGCCGGCGCAGCCAACGTGGGCTCCTTCGGGCTCCGCCCTCTTTTCCGCCAGGCCCTGACGGACCTGCCACGCGGTGGCCATCGAGTGCTCGAGGTCCTGGCTGTCTCGGGTGGGCCCGTACCCATGGATGTGCTCATCGACGCTGCGGCGGTGGACCGCTCCGGCCTGGACGTGCACAACCTCCTCCGGCTCGGGCTGGTTTCCCAGCGCAGCCGAGCCGACGATGACTGGATCTCCATCCGCCGGCCAGCGCTGACTGCGCTGGTCCACGAGTCCCTGGCGGTCGATCGCCAGCGTGAGCTGCACCGCGCCCTCGCTGCGGCCATCGAGAGCCGTCCCCCCGGCAGCTGGCGTGACGATGCGCTGGCGATGCACACCGTGCTCGGAGCCGAGGGTGAGGGCAAGGTCCGTGAGCTGATCGAGCTCGGCACCAAGGCTCTGGTCGTCGGTGAGGTCAGTCGGGTCAAGGCCATCCTGACCCACCTGGGCGAGCAGCCACCGGAGGACTCCATCCTCAACGCCGAGGTCGCGCTCCTGCGCGGACAGCTCATGCTCCGCGACGGCCGCCTCGAGGACGCCCGCGTGGCCTTCGTGGCCGCCCGGCAGCTGGCACGGGAGGGCTGCGAGCAGCGGCTGGTGGGCTGGGCGACCCTCGGGCTCGCTCGGGTGCAGCTCGAGACCGGCTCGGGTATCCGCTGCGAGGCGCTGACCATCGAAGCCGAGAAGATCTTCGCCTTCGGCGAACCGGACCATCTCGCGCGGGGCTGGCTGCACCTGCTCAAGGGCACCTGTTCCTTCCTGCGCGGCTCGGAGCGCAGCGCCCTCGAGCGGCTCCAGAACGCCGCACGGCAGGCGGAGAGGGCCGGTGATCCCGAGCTGCTCGCCCGCATCCACTGCGGTACCGCCCTGGTCCACAACTTCGGCGGCCGAGCGGATCGCGCTGGTCGCTTCCTGGCCGACACCCTGGCCCGGAGTCAGGCCGAACGACCGGGGCCCGCTACCTGCTGCATGCTCGAGCAGCTGGCCAGTATCCGCTGCTCACAGGGCAGCCTGGGCGAGGCCATAGAGCTACTCGACCGTGCCACCCGGGCCGCCCGGGGTCTGGGGCATCCCTACCTCGAGGCGCGCATGGGCGTGAGCCGGGCTCGGGTGCACCTCGCCGCGGGGGACCTGCACGGTGCCCAGAAGCTCCTGCGCCGCTACCGCGCCGCCCGAGAGCCCCGGGCCGACGTCATGACTCGCCTTCTCCACCACGTCACCGCGGGGGAGCTCCGCTTCCAGGCCGGTGATCGCCAGGCAGCCTTGGCCTCGTTCGATCAGGCCACCGATCTGGCGCGCAAGCTGGGTCACGCGGTCATCGCCGCATACGGCGAGGGTATGACAGGCGTGCTCACCGCCAGCGCCCATCCCCTCGAGGACGCCCTCGACGTGCTCGAGAAGGTCAAGGCACGCCACTACATGGCCAGGCTCCTGCTGGCGGGTGCCGAGATCGTGGGGGACGCCGCAGCTGTGAGTGCGGCCGTCAAGGTGGCCCGGCAGGCGGGGGACAAGCCGGTGCTGCTCCGGGCGCTCCACGTCCAGGGTGGAGAGGAAGCCTGGGCGGAAGCGGTGGGCATCGCGATGGACCTGCGCGACAGTGCTGGCTCGCTGTTGCGACGCCACGTCTCGAGCCTCGCCGCCCTCAGGTGGGCCCTCGAGGCGGAGCGGCGGTCCTGAGCTCTCCTGGGGTCCCCCCAGCCCAACGCCTGCAAACCGGTTAGGGGGCAGGACCCCGCCCTTCTGGGTGGGCCCCGATTCTCCTGAACGGGGCGTCCACTGGGCGCCTCATTGCACATCAGAGGGGTACTGGCTTGAGCTTGAAGAAGATTCGCTACATGGGCCTCGACCTTGCCTGGGCTCCCCGCAACAGCTCGGGTGGCGCATTGATGGAGCCGCTGGACGACGGCCGCGTGCGCCTCGTGTCCACCTCCCACATGCGCACCCACGAGGACGTCCTGGGCTGGATCGCGCGCAACCGCGGCCGGCACGGCGCCATCATGTCGGTCAACGCGCCCATCATCGTGGAAAACAGCAACGGCCGCCGCAGTTGCGACGAGATGCTCAACCAGCACTTCGCGCGCCACCAGATCGACGATCACCAGGTGAACATCGTGTCCGCCGGCCATCCCCGCACCATGGGGCGCGCCATGATGCGCATGGGCTTCGATCCCGATCCCCAGGCCGAGGGTGATCGCGTCATCGAGACCTTCACACAGCCAGCCCAGGTGCTGTTGTTCAACCTCGAGCGCCCCATCCGGCTGAAGCACGGCCCCATCGGTGCTCGCAAGGACGCTGTGGCTCGCTACCGGGAGCTGCTCGCCCTGCACCTCCCCGATGCCTTCCCCGCCCTGGTCAGCAGCCCCGCCCTGCGCGCGCTGCTCGAGCGGGACCTCGCGGGCCTCAACGGCACTCGGCTCGGTGAGCTCGAGGACAAGATCGAAGCCGTGATGTGCGCCTACATCTCCGCCTACCTCGACCTCCGCGGCCCCGAGGATTGCGCCTTCCTGGGTGATCTGTACGAAGGCTACGTCCTGCTGCCCACCTCGGCGCAGCCCTCGGACGAGTAGTCCCCAAGCGGGAGCCCCCTGATACTCGCGCCCCCGGCTACTCCTCGCGGGCGGCGCGGGCTGGCCCGTTCGCCTGGTCCGTGGGTTGGACCTCGGCGTCCTCGGGAACATCGACCTCGAAGCTGATCCAGGCGAGCTTCTCCTCGATGGGCTGGGTGGCGCCGACGTCGTCCAGCAACAGCTCGGCCAGGGCGCCGGAGCTGGGCTCGTGATCGAGGCCGAGTTCCATCAGGACTCGCATGTAGCAGGTGTCCATGGCCTCGAGGATGGGTTCGACCTCATCGGGCTTCATGGTGAAGTGAGCGCCGTCGGAGCGCACCGGGGTTCCGTCGGAGTGGATGAACACACCGGCCTCGCGAAGCCCACGCAGCACGGCGCGCGCCCGGTTGGCGGTGAGGGCGTCCTCGCCACACTGTTTGACCTGGCGCACCA
Organism: uncultured Enterobacterales bacterium; assembly: GCA_964532635.1. Lineage (GTDB taxonomy): Bacteria > Myxococcota_A > UBA796 > UBA796 > JAFGLY01 > CALDOK01. Next base: position 1,051 of record CAZHIK010000743.1, on the reverse strand, counting down.
GCTCGGAGCGCAGGGTGTGCATGTTGGTGCGCCGACGACGCTCGTGGCGCTCGTTGACCAGGTCGACGGCCATGGCCACCACGCGCGCGCGCAGGTCGCGGGAGAGGGGGTCCAGTCCCTCGCCGGTCAGCGCCTCGCGCAGGGCTGTGGCCTCGGCGCCCAGGCTGGGTAGCCCCGGGGCCTCGGAGCCCCTCTTGCGCGGGGCTTGTGACGGGCTGTGGCTCGGGGCCGGAGCGTCGGGAGGTGCATCTCCGGGGGGACCGACACGGTAGCCGCCTGAGCGCGTGTCCCGGCGGATGGAGGCCAGGCCACGCTTCACGCCGGCTTCGAGGAACCGGCCGAAGCTGGAGAATCCCAGGTCGCCCTCGCTGAAGGCGGGCTCGCGTCGGGTCATGGCCGACTTGACGATGCTGGCCAGCACCCAGCCCTCGGTGTCCTGCTCCAGGCCCTCGATGGCCTCGGACAGGAGGGAGAAGGCCTGGTCCTGGTCAAGCGCGTCGGTGTGGACCACAGGATCTTTGTCGCGATCTCGATCGCGGTCGCGGTCCCGGCGGCGATTGCTGCTGGACTGCTGGCGTTGCTCTTGCTTCCTGATCAGGCTGTTGTAGTAGATGAACTCGTCGGTGGCCTGGACCAGCAGCTTCGACGTCGAGCCGCGGGTGCCCACGCCGATGACCCGCTTGTTGAGCTCCTTGAGACGCAGGGCGAGGGGGGTGAAGTCGGAGTCGCCCGAGATGATCACGAAGGTGTCGATGTAGTCGCGGGTGAAGGCCAACTCCATGGCATCGACCACCAGCGCGATGTCCGCGCGGTTCTTGTCGTTGCGGCCGTGGGAGGTGAGCTCGACCATGGTGACGCCCTGCTCGAGCAGGGGGGTCTTGAACTTGGCGAAGCGTCCCCAGTCCGCGTAGGAGCGGGCGGTGACGATGCGGCCACGAACCTTCAAGCGGCGCAAGATGGCGGCGATATCCACCTTGCCGAGCTTTTCTTTGTCGACGCCTGCGGCGATGTTCTCGAAGTCGATCAGGACAGCGAGGTTCTGCTCCACGTG
>CAZHIK010000742.1:0-4995 GCA_964532635.1 uncultured Enterobacterales bacterium | reverse complement strand
CGGACGGTGACACCGACGCCGACACCGACGCCGACACCGACGCCGACACCGATGCCGACGCTGACACCGACGCCGACACCGATGTCATCGAGATCGTCGGCGAGTACGACGACAGCTGGGGCATGAGCCATGTCATCACCGAGGCCGACTGGACCATGAGCGGTCATCACGGCACCTCGGTGTTCCACTTCGTGGAGTGGGACAACGACCTGCAGCAGGTCGTGGCCCAGAACGATGCGGCCAACGGCTGGAACCCCGAGCTGTTCAGCCGCATGGACTGGACCCAGTTCGAGGGCTCGCTGTACTTCTGCCAGGCCGTCTACGACGCCGAGACCGCCGCTGACGCCTGGATCACTCCCATGGCCGATCCCACCGATCCCACCACCAGTGGCTGCGGTGGCTACAGCTGGTCGATGCTGATCCCCCGCTAGGGCTACTCACTCCAGCGATCGTGGAAGCCCGGGTCGGTTTCCGACAGGGCCGAGAGCAGCTCCGCGGCGTCCAGCGCTCCACTGGAGTCGCGGTCCAGGGCCTCGAAGCTGGGCTCGGGCGCTGCGTAGCGCGCGTGCTCGGCGCGGCTGAGCTGCGCGTCCCCGTCGGTGTCGAAGCGGGCCAGCAGCTCCGCCGCGACCTCGATGCGTCCGGTCTTGCCCCAGGGAGCGTCGCTCCCGGGCGTGGTGGCCGTGCTCGCGGGCTGCGGCGGGGAGGGCGGGAGCTCGGGGGCCGGTCCGGCGTCGCAGCCCAGCAGCGCCAGGACCAGCAGTGTGGGGAAGGTGCGCATCACCAGTACCCCTTGTCGCGCATGGTCTGGAGCAGGACGGGATCGAGGTAGGGGACGTCACCCTCCGACAGCTTGTGGTGGTCCGCGTACAGTGTGCGCATGGCCTCGAGCAGCTGTTGGGCCACGCGGCGTGCCTCGGCGTCCGCAGGATCGAGGCGCTCTTCCAGCTCGGGCCCGACCCGGAACAGGGCGAAGGCCGGGTCGTCGAGGTCGCCCTCGGCCAGCAGCGCCATGAAGGCGGGGCTCCCTGGCGGCGCGCCCCCGACGATGAGCCGGTGGGTGTCGCTGCGGACCGAGGCCATGGGCAGGATCCCCTCGCTCGGGCTGGGTGGGGCTGGCTGGCCCTGGCCGTCCAGCAGCAGGGGCATCAGGCTGCGCCCCCGGAGCCCCGCTGGGGGCGTGGAGCCGGTCAGATCGAGGACGGTGGGCATGAGATCCAGCAGATCCACCGGTTGGGCCACGCGCCGCCCTCCCTGCTCACCACCGGGCAGGCGCACGATCAGCGGGACGTGTCCGCTGGCGTCGTGCAGGCTGATGCGGTGGTTGGCATGGCCGTGCTCGAACAGGTCTTCCCCGTGATCCCCCATCACGATGAGTACGCTGGAGTCGAGCAGTCCTCGTTCTTGCAACGACGCCAGCAGCAGGCCGAGCTGCACGTCGGCGTAGGCGATGCTGCCGTCGTAGTGAGCCACGACGTGCTCGAGGTCTCGCGGTTCGAGGGCCTGCCCGTCGGCGGGATCCTGCAGCGCGAGCAGGGAGAACAGGTCGGTGTGCAACACCTGGATGCCCTGCTCGCCCACGCTGCGGGTCACGTGGTGCCGGCGGATGTCGGGGTAGTGGGTGCCCTGCCAGATCTTCTCGACCTCCAGCGCGGCCTCGGACTCCAGGATGTCCTCGGCGGGCCCGCTGTAGTCGGGATCGAACATGTGCTCGAAGTACAGCGGCTTGCGGTATGGACTGTGGGCGTCGTAGCTGTGGACGAACAGGAAGAAGGGTCGCCCGGGATCCCGCCCGTCCAGCCACTCCAGTGCCGGTGGGACGGTCTGATAGAACGAGCCGAAGTGCCAGCTGTCCTGGTAGGTGTCGAAGCCCAGATCGTGCCCGAAGCCCGCCACCATGTGTCCCCCGGCCACGAAGCCGCCGGTCTGGTAGCCGTGCAGCCGCAGGACGCTGGTGAGGGTGTGGGCGCTGGTGGGAATCCGGAACGACTCGTAGCTGAGGGGCGCGACCTCGGACGGCAGCCGGGATGTGAAGGCGGAGGCGAAGGAGGTGAGGGTCTCGTTGGACTGGCTGTAGCAGCGCTCGAAGAGCACCGACTCCTGGGCCAGGCGGTCCAGGTTGGGAGAGGTGTCGCGCCCGTAGCCGTAGCTGCCGAGGTGGTCGGCCCGGGTGGTGTCCAGGGCCACCAGGATCACGCTGGGTGGCGTGGGAGCGCGCTCCTCCTGGGCCTTCGTCGGGCCAGCCAGCAGCGCAGAGACGAGCAGGACGTGGATCACCGAGCGCCCCCGGTCCACGAGCCTGGCGGTGGGCCGACGCCGGGGACCTGGACCCGGTGGATCAGGTCGTTGGGGTCCGCGTCACCCAGGGCCAGCCCCAGCTCGCTCGGGCTCAGGACACCGTCACCGTCGGCGTCGTAGACCCTGAAGGTGGAGGCGTCGGTGGCGAAGCGCAGGTACTCGGACTCCTCGATACCGCCGCTCCCGTCGGCGTCGAGCCGGGCTACGGCCTCGGCCAGCACCACCTCGCGGGTGGGGAAGCGACCCTGCGGGGGCGGAGGGGGCTCGCCGGCACCGTCACAGGCGCTGAGCACGAGGATGCAGGCGAGGGGGAGGAAGCGCACTACCAGTACCCCCGCTCGCGGAGCGCATCGCGCAGCTCCTGATCGAGCCCGGGGCCAGCGTCGGCGGAGGGCTCGAGGCCCTCGACCCAGGCTCTCAGGCGCAGCTCGAGGGCCTCGGGGCCCACAGGCTCCGCGCTGGGCTCCAGCTCACCGTCGAAGCGGTAGTAGCCCCTCGGAGCGGCGGAGGCCGCCCGCGCCGATGTGGGGTTCAACACGGCGGTGTCGAGCACCAGCTGCTCGCCCGGAACGCGGACGGTGACCTGGTGGCGGCTCTGGGAGAAGACAGGGGCTTGGTGCCCGGGGGCTCGACCCTCGAGCAGGGGTACGAGGCTCCGCCCGGCCACGCCCTGCAGGGGGGGCACACCCGCCATCTCCAGCACCGTGGGGGCGATGTCGATGGCGCTGACGAAGCTGTCGATCCGGGCACCCTCCCGCACCCGCCCGGGAGCCTGGATGACCAGGGGCACGCGGATGACGTGCTCGCGCAGGTGGGGGCGGTGCTGGAAGTGGCCGTAGTCGGTGAGCCCTTCGCCGTGATCCGAAAAGACGATCACCACGGTGTCCTCGGCGTGACCGCTGGCCTCGAGGCCCGCCAGCAGCAGGCCCAGCCAGAGGTCCGCGTAGGCCAGGGCTCCGTCGTAGTGGGCCACCATGTGGTCGAGGTCCCGCTGGGACACGGGCAGGGAGGGTCGCCCCTCGGCCGCGGCCCTGGGGAGGGCATCGAGGAAGAAGTCGTCGCCGATGTAGCGCCGCCCGGCGGTGTTGGTGACCACCTCGGGCCGGAGCTCGGGGTAGAAGCGGCCCTCGTGGACGCTCTCCACGCCGGTGCGCTGAGGGATGATCCGGTCGGCCACGCCCGAGTAGCCCTGATCGAAGAGATGCTCGAAGAACAGGGGCTTCACGTAGGGCGAGTGACAGTCGTAGCCGTGGACGAAGAGCAGGAAGGGGTCGGGGTGGGGTTGGTCCAGCCAGTACTCGGCCAACTGGACGCTGTGGAAGAAGGACCCGAAGTGCACGTCGTCGCGGTACAGGCCGTAGCCGCGCCCCATGCCCAGGGCTCCGGTCATGTGGGCTCCCCCGGTGAATGCAGCGGTCTCGTAGCCGTACAGCGACAGCACCTCGGCCAGGGTCCGGACGTCGCTGGGCAGGTGGAAGTCGTCGTCGATGGGGGCGAGATCCCCCGGATGGCTGGCGGTGAAGATCGCCGCGTGGGAGTACAGCGTCTCGTTGCTCTGTGCGTAGGCGTGGGAGAAGCTCGCGCCTCCCTCGGCCAGCCGGTCCAGGTTGGGGGTGGTGTCCCGTGCGTAGCCCGCCACGCCGGTGTGGTCGTGGCGACAGGTGTCCATGGACACCAGCAGGAAGCTGGGCGGGTTCGAGCTGGGCGACCTTGGGCTGGCCATGCTGCCCGCGCAGCTGAGCAGCAGCGTGCAGAGGACCGGGAGCGCGGTGGCTGGGATCGTGGGGGCTCGGTTCATTCGGCCGGACTCGGCGGAGAGGCGGAACCATAGCATCGCCGGTGCCCGTGCGGTCGCCCATCGTGGGGCGCTGTGGTGGCTCGTAGGGGCCCGGGCTATGGCCGGAGGAGCCCGAAGCGAGCGAGTGGTCCATGGCAGAGAAGTTCCCCGGCAGCTGGCGCATGGTGCTGGTGCTGTGCCTGGTCATCGTCGCTGGCCAGATCCTCCGGGTGGTGCTGCTCCAGCCCAGCATGGCCCACTTGAGCCCGGAGCCGTTCCCGCTGCTGGAGGGGGGGCAGGCCGATGATGCCTACCTGGTCACCGGTCCGGCCTCGGAGACCTTCGATCTGATCGCAGAGCACGAGGCCGCCTTCACCCCCCAGCTGGACGAGCGGGCCAGGGTGCTGGCGGCGCAGCGGGGGCTGTCCACCAGTCGAGTCCCCTCCGCGCGCTCCATCGTCCTGCTCCTGGCCGGCAAGGACTTGCTGGTGGAGCCTGACGCCATGATGGCGGACCTGCCCGACGGCTGGGAGGTCGTCTGCGGTGACGGCGGCCCCGAGTACATCTGCCTGGTGGTCACCAGCCACATCAACTACATCGCCGAGCACGGCGGCGAGGGGCGCTAGCGGCAGCTGTCCGAGATGGCGGCCTCGAAGGCCACCTCGAACTCGGCGCGCTCGATGGGCTGGTCGTCGTGCCCCAGGTAGAGGGACCACCCGGTCTGCAGATCCTTGGACAGGTAGCGCAGGGCGTCCTCGGGCTCGGCTGCTGGGGGCACGTAGACGGGCAGCAAGGGCACCTCGCCGTAGCAGGCCATGGCCTGGATCTGGTCACTGCTCTCGAACGAGCCGGAGTCTCCCACCAGGTAGGCGTACAGCGCTTCGACAGCGGCGTCGTCGTCGAGGTCCTGCAGGCCGCGG
>CAZHIK010000741.1:2758-5004 GCA_964532635.1 uncultured Enterobacterales bacterium | reverse complement strand
GAACAGGATGGAGGCCACCCGGTCGCTCTCCTCGATCATGCGCTGCTCGAACCAGCACAGAAGCCCCGCTACTCCGCCCACCGAGCCGGTCATGGCGTGGTTCACGCAGCCGCACCAGTGCATGCAGCGGTGGCCCACGGCGCAGTCGGCGCAGTCGTCCATCACCTTGTTCTTCTCGGCGATCAGCTTGTCGCGGGCCACCGGGTCGATGCCCTCGAACACATCCCCGATGATCACCTCGTCGCGGTCGTCCATGCCCACCAGGCGATCGCAGGGGTAGAGCCGACCCCGGGGGCTGACGGCCACCTCTTCGCAGCCGAAGTCGCAGCGATCGCTGCTGGCGTAGCCCAGCTTGAGGTGGGTCACGATCTTGGAGTCGAACATGTTCAGCGTGAAGGCCTTGCCCGCGCGGTAGGCGGCGACGTAGCGGTCGCCCAGCTCCGAGAGAGCCTCGACGAAGCGCTCCCGCTCGGGCTCTTCCCAGGTGCCCTCGTAGTTGACGTTCATGGACAGGTTGCGGGCGCCCATGTCGAGCAGGGCGTCAAAGCTGTCGCCCAGGTGGTCCACGTTCAGCGGGTCGATCACCGCGATGACCTTGTTGCCGGGCTTGACCTTCAGCAGCCGACGGGCGTTGGCGGTGACCCGGTCGTAGCTCGATGAGCCATCGGCGAAGCAGCGGGTGGCCTCGTGGGCGGCCCGGCAGCCGTCGATGCTCATGGCCACGTAGACGTCTTTCTCCAGGAAGAAGTCCAGCTTGGCCTGGTCGAGCAGCACCCCGTTGGTGACCACCAGGTGGTACAGGTCGGTGCCGGTCTGCTCCACCCGCTGCTCGCAGTAGTCCATGACCCGCCGGATCATGTCCATCTCGAGCAGGGGCTCGCCGCCGAAGAAGCTGATGCGGTGCTTGGAGCCCGGCTGGGCGATGGCCAATTCGACTCCAGCCTTGGCGATGTCCCAGGGCATGGACCGGGTGAAGTGCTCGCCGTTGTAGCAGTAGCGGCACGCCAGGTTGCAGGCGTGGTTCAAGAACAGGGAAACGCGCATGGAAGGCTCCGAAGGACGCGGGCGCGGCTAGCGGGTGGTCTCCATATCACCCAGGATGTCGTCTTCGTCCTCGTAGTGATCGATGATCAGCTCGACGTGGACGATGCTGCCACGGCTGCCGCCTCCGTTGGCATAGGCCTGCATCAAGACCTCGACGATGCGTTGCTCGGCGGTGTCGTAGCCGTCGTCGTGCTCGTAGGCGGTGACGTCTTCTTCCTGCAGGGCGGCGTCGACGACCGCGAGGGCCGCCTCGGGATTTTCGAAGATCCAGTCGTACAGGGCCGTGCCTTCGATGACGAGCTGCAGGCGGTACTGGATCCAGCCGTAGGGATCGGAGAAGTATAGGTCGCGCGGACCGAACTCATGGGTCCAGGTCTCACCGGTCTCGGCGATCATGCCGTCGATCTCCCAGGCGGTGTCATCTGCCGGCTTGGGGGTCAGCACACCGCCGGTGAGCCAGTCGCAGCCCGCGGTGGTGGCCACAACCCCAGCCACCACACCCACGGTGGCGCGGCGTCCGTAGCGACGCAGGAAGGCCTTGACGTCGGGATAGGCGGGGTGGGACTCGGCCTTCTTCTTACAGCGCTTCATGGGTCTCTCCTGGGCTAGCCGATGTCGCCGTCGACTTCGTTCTCGTCAGTGTAGTGCTCGATGACCAGGGTGGCCTCGCGGATGCCGTGGGTGTCGGAGCCCTCGGTGCCGGTCATGGCGTCCATCAGGACCTGCTTGATCTGCTGCTCGATGGCCCCGTCTTCCGTGTACTCCCGGAAGTCGGTGATGGGATGGGTGAGCAGGGCAGCGTCGATGGCGTTCAGGGCGGCCTGGGGGTTGTTGACGATCCAGTTCATGACGATGCGGTCCTGGATGACCAGCTCGACCCGGTAGTCGATCCAGCCCCAGATCGGGTCCTCGAAGGTGAGGTTGCGGGTGTCAACCTCGGGCAGGGCGACGGTCCACAGCTCACCGGTCTCACCGATGTCGCCGGGGATGGCGCCGGTGTCGACCCAGCCGGTCTCCACCCAGGCCACGTCACCGCTGACATGCCAGGGCCAGATGCAGCCGGTGGCGGCCACGCCCACCACCAGGCTCACGCCGGCCTTGCGGGCATAGAGGCGGACATAGCGGCCGATGTCGGGGTAGCGACCGCCGCTGTAGCTGTTCTTCTTTTGACGCTGCATGGGGTACCTCGTGATGAAGATAGC
>CAZHIK010000741.1:0-2748 GCA_964532635.1 uncultured Enterobacterales bacterium | reverse complement strand
GACCGCACGGACAGACCGCGGGCTCCGCTTATGGATGCAGGAACCGTGCCACCACCGTGGAAGCTGGGTTTTCGCCACACCAGCGCCCACCCTGGACCTGGATCGCGACACGGCGATCCGGGTGGCAGACCGCGCTGCTACCATGGAGTCACCCCGAGCCCTGACGAGCCATGCACACGATCCCCCCGAGCCTCGCCCTGCTGGCCCTCACCGCCTGCCACAGCCACAGCATCGCCCCCGACCACGACTCGCCGAGCGAGACGCCACCGGGCGACTCGGCGCCAGAGGCCGACGCCGACGCCGACGCCGCCGCCGACACCGACACCGACCTCGGCTATGACCAGGCCGCCGTCGACAGCCTGGTGGGCTCCCTGAACGCCGATCGTTTTCGGGGAGGCATCGAAGGCCTCGCGAGCTTCGGCGATCGCTCCGCGACCTCCGAGAGCAACATACAGGCCGTGGACTGGGTGCAGAGCGAGTTCGAGGGCATGGGCTACGAGGTCGAGCGCCACCAGCTCAGCTACGGCGGCGTGGCCCACGACAACATCTGGGTCACCCAGGTGGGCAGCGAGCACCCCGACCGGATGTACATCGTGGGTGCCCACCTCGACGGCCGGGGCGGTGGTGGCGGAGCCGACGACGACGCCTCTGGCTGCTCCCTGGTGCTGGAGATCGCCCGGGCCTTCGCCTCGAGCGAGCTGCAGCCCGAGATCTCGCTGCGGTTCGTGCTCTGGAACGCCGAGGAGGTGGGCCTGGTGGGCAGCGAGGCCTACGTGCGGGACCGCCGACCCCTGCAAGGCATCGAGGAACCGCCCGGCTCCGGCGAGTACCCCGAGCCCAGCTGGCTGGGCATGATCCAGCACGACATGATCCTGTTCGACCACGGCGTGCCCGCCGGCGATGCCCAGATCCCCGAGGCCGACATCGACGTGGAGTACCAGGACTCGGCGTCCGAGGCTGCAGCGGGGCAGGCCCTCGCCCAGCACTTCGTTGCGGCCGCCGGCCGCTACACGGCCACCTACCCGGCCGAGGTCGGCCCCGACATGAGCAACACCGACTCGGTGCCCTTCGAGGACTGCACAGCAGCGATCTCGGTGCGCGAGAACCGCCGCCTCACCGAGATCGGCTACGGCGGCAACCCCCACTGGCACCAGCCCACCGACGTGCCCGAGACCTACAGCGACGCCGACTACGCCCTGGGCATGGACGCCGTGCGCATGACCGCGGGGGCCCTGGCGGAGCTGAGTGGGCTGCGCGCAGCCGAGTAGGGCGCGCCGCTAGTATGACGACGCAGGAGTTTCGACCGATGCGAATGTATCGCTCCGCGCGCGGTTCACCCCCGCCCGCCGATACCGGGCTTCGGGAGGGGATAAACCCCTCCCCTACATCGATTCGCGGAACATCTCGGGATCGGTCAGAATCCCTGTGGCCGACTACTAGCGGGAGGACATGAAGTCCTCCCCTACATCCGCAGACGGAGCCCCAGGGCGCAGGAGCGCTCTCACCTGCGCCCGCCCGACCTGGGCCGACGGTGAATGCTGCGGCCGAGATCAGGAAAACGCATATAGCGACCCTGCTTGATGCGACCGAGGGGATACGACGACAGCTCTCCGCCCCGCCCAGAGGCCTCCATGCGATCCCAGCTCCTCGTCGCTGTCCTCCCCGCCATGCTCCTGCTCACCGGCTGCATGAACGCCGCCGCCGAGATGCCCGCCGCCGAAACGGTGGCGGGCAAGTGCATGACCTGCCACCGCGAAGAGCACCCGGGCATGTACCGCCAGTGGTACGGCTCCGAGCACGGCAAGCACAGCGTGACCTGCATCGACTGCCACGGCGCCGAGCGCGGGGACGCCGACGCCTTCGAGCATGAAGGCGCCTTGATCGCCACCCTGGTCACCCCCAAGGACTGCGGCGAGTGCCACGAGGACGAAGCCGCGGAGGTCCAGGCCTCCCACCACGCCACCGCGGGCCAGATCCTCGAGTCCAAGGACGCCTACCTGGCCCACGCCGCCGGTGGTCACCCCGCCGCGGTGGCAGGCTGCGAGAGCTGCCACGGCTCCAAGGTCGCCATCGACCCCGCCGCCGACAACAAGCTCGCCGCCCTGAGCTGGCCCAACTCCGGCATCGGCCGCATCAACCCCGATGGTTCCCTGGGCGCCTGCACCGCGTGTCACACCCGCCACACCTTCTCCGTGGCCCAGGCCCGCAGCCCCGAGTCCTGCAGCAAGTGCCACCTCGGCCCCGACCACCCCCAGAAGGAGGTCTACGCCGAGTCCAAGCACGGCAACGCCTTCTTCGCCAACCGCGGGGCCGCCAACCTCGACGCCGACCGCTGGGTGGTGGGCGTGGACTACGCCGAGGCTCCCACCTGCGCCACCTGCCACATCTCCGCCACCCTCGAGCAGAAGGTCACCCACGACGTGGGCGAGCGCCTGTCCTGGACCCTGCGGCCTCCGGTCAGCAAGCACCAGGAAGACTGGCAGCAGAAGCGCGAGAACATGCAGGACGTGTGCGCAGCCTGCCACGGCCCCACCTTCGTGACCGGGTTCTACGCCCAGTACGACGGCGTGGTCAACCTGTACGACCAGAAGTTCGCGGTACCCGCCGGCGAGATCATGGCTCTCATCAAGGACAAGGGCCTGCTCGAGCACCCTGCCGCCTTCTCCAACGACATCGAGTGGATCTACTGGGAGCTGTGGCACCACGAAGGCCGCCGCGCCCGCCACGGCGCCGCCATGGGCGGTCCCG
>CAZHIK010000740.1:2974-5007 GCA_964532635.1 uncultured Enterobacterales bacterium | reverse complement strand
CCACGGGCCTGACGCCAGGCCAGCGAATCCCAAAGGTGCTGGTCGTAGACGATGCCGAGACCAACCGCGCGCCGCTCACCGAGACCCTGTCCGGCGTCGGCTTCGAGGTCCGTGCGGCCGCCAGCGGAGAGGACGCCCTCGACACCGCGGAGGCCTGGCGACCCGACATGATCCTGATGGACATCTGGATGCCCGGTATCGGAGGGATAGAGACCATCCGTCAGCTGCGGGCAAGGGGTAGCCGAGCCGCCATCGCAGCGATCTCCGCGAGCGTCGCGCGGCGCGACCGTGTCGAGGCCACCCAAGCCGGCGCCGACACGTTCATCGCCAAGCCCATCACAGACGGGGAGCTGTTCGGCACGCTCGGAGGACTGCTGGGTCTGGACTACCAGTACGCGGCGGAGCCAAGCCACACGGCCGACGACGACGCAGCTCCACTCGAGCACGACCTGGCCACGCAGCCTGAACCACTGGTCGGGGAGCTGCTGGACGCCTCCATCAAGGGTCAGATCGGGCGGCTCGAGGCCCTCATCGAAGATGCGGCCGTGCACACCCCCAGGGGCGCAGAGCGGCTGCGGCACATGGCCCATAGCTTCGACTACGACGGGATCCGCGCGCTGATCAGCGGCGAGGAGGAGGCATGAACGGACACGCCCCCAGGGACGCCGACATCATGATCGTGGACGACACGATCGCCAACCTGCGGCTGCTCACGGGCATGATCCGGGATCGAGGCTACAAGGTGCGCCCCTTTCCCAGTGGTGAGCTGGCGCTCGAGGCAGTCGAGCGGCTGCCGCCGGACCTGATCCTGCTGGACATCAACATGCCGGGCATGGACGGCTTCGAGCTGTGCCGACGGCTGAAGGCCTGCGAGAGCTGCCGCGATATCCCTGTGATCTTCCTGAGCGCTCGGGACGCCACCGAGGACAAGGTCGCCGCCTTCGAGGTCGGCGGCGTGGACTACGTCACCAAGCCGTTCCGCTTCGAGGAGGTGCACTCGCGCATCCAGGCCCACCTGGAGCTGCGCTGGCTGCGGCGCACCGTGGAGATCAAGAACGAGCATCTCGAGGAGGCGATGGTCCAGCGAGCCGAGCACGAGCTGCTCAAGGAAAAGCTGGTGCAGATGATCGTGCACGATCTCAAGAGCCCGCTATCGGCAATCATGAGCAACACCGTCTTTTTGGGCGAGGACCTGCCTGGCGACTGCGAGGAGGCAGAGGCGCTGGAGGACGTGATGGTCTCCGCCGAGACCATGCACCGCATGGTACTGAACATCCTCGATGTGCTCCGGCCCGACGCCACCAAGCTGCCGCTGCGGAGGTCCTGCATCGACGCCGTCCAGCTGGTGAGAGACGCGATCCGCACCCTGCGCCCGGCGGCTGCCATGACCGCGCACACCCTCGAGCTGCACGCGGAGGAACGGCCGGTGGAGGCCCAGCTGGACCCGGACCTGTTGCAGCGGGTGGTGGAGAACCTGATCGAGAACGCCCAGAAGTACTCCCCGCAGGGAACACCCATCAGGCTGCAGGTCTACGAGACCGCAGAGGACGAGATCGCCATCGACGTCCATGATCGCGGCCGCGGGATCCCCGAGGAGCAGCGGGAGCGGATCTTCGATCTCTACTCTCGGCTCGGCCGGGATCAGGACCACCACGCCCGCCGCAGCCGCGGCCTCGGTCTGGCCTTCTGCAGGCTGGCGGTGGAGGCCCACGGCGGCCACATCTCCGTCCACGACGCTGAGCCCACCGGGGCCCTGTTCCGCGTGCGGCTCCCTCGTTCCAAGCCCAACGAAGCGGCGACGGGGGACGGCATCACAGGCTCGTGAGCCCCTCGAGACACGGACGGCGACACCGAGAACCCGAACCGGACCTCCGGTGAGCCGAGCGACGAACCCCGCACAGCGACGTCAGCCCGAAGGCCCACGCACAGGCAAGGTCACCGTGAACCGAGCGCCTCCTCCCGGCAGGTCTTCGGCCACCAGGCTGCCCCCGTGGTCCAGCACGATGCCGTGGCTGATGGAGAGCCCCAGGCCG
>CAZHIK010000740.1:0-2964 GCA_964532635.1 uncultured Enterobacterales bacterium | reverse complement strand
CCTTTCCCACCGGCTTGGTAGTGAAGAAGGGCTCGAAGATCCGAGCCAGCACATCGGGCGAGATGCCAGGCCCGTCGTCGAGGATCTCGACGGTGACCCACTCCCCATCCTCCAGAGCGCGGGTGCGGACCACGATCCGGCCGGACTCAGCGCCACCCTGCTCCACCGCCTCGAGCGCGTTGACCAGCAGGTTCATGAAGACCTGGTTGAGCTTGCCCGGGTAGCAGACCACCGGGGGCAGATCGGCGAAGTCCTTCACGATGTCGATGGAGCCCTGGAGGCGGTGCCCAAGGAGCGCCACGGTGGAGTCCAGGCCCTGGTGAACGTCGGCACGCTCGGGCACATCGCGGTCGAGCCTCGAGAACAACCGCAGGTTCTTCACGATCGCCTCGGCGCGCTCCGAGCCCTCGAGCATGAGGGCGGTCAGCTCGGGCATGCCCTCGAGCAGCTCCCCACAGCCCGCCCGCAAGGAGGATTCCCCCGCGGAGTCCCCGGCACGCCCGCTCACCTGCTCGACGAGGGCGTCCACCCTCCGGCTCACCGTGATCGCCGAGAGGCGGATGAAGTTCAGGGGATTGTTGATCTCGTGGGCAAGGCCCGCGGCGAGCACGCCCACCGCAGCCAGCCTCTCCGCTTGCACGAGCTGGGACTGGGTACGCTCGAGCTGCTCCAGGGTCTGACGCAGCTCGCTGATGTCGAACATGAAGCCCTGCAGCAGGGTCGGTCCCTCGGCTCCGGAGATCACCGCGATCACCTCCCGGATCCAGACGATCTCCCCGGCCGCGGTCACCATCCGGAACTCCAGATCGTGGTCGCGACCCGCCGCGGAGTCTTCGACACAGGCGCGCACGGCCTGCTCGCGATCATCAGGATGGATTCGGCTCGCCCAGGACTCGAGGTCGGTCCAGGTCTCCGGGGGGTAGCCCAACCACGCCTCCACCTGGGAGCCGATGTAGGTGTAGCGCCCAACCCGGAGGTCGAAGCTGAAGGGGACGGTCTTGGTGGACTCCACCAGCGAGCGGAACTCGGCCTCGCTCTTCTTGAGGGCCCGCTCCACCCGCTCTCGCCTGGCGATGTCGTAGAGCAGCTCGAGATCGTTCTCGATGGCCTTGCGATACACACGCTGGACGTTCGCGGTCAGCTCGGAGGGGTGGAGATCCACGCTGTCCAAGATGCAGATCGTGCCGTAGACCGTGCCATCCGGCCACAGCAGAGGCGACCCGTAGTAGCTGATCATGTTCAGGGCGACGTCGGGGTTGTCCTTCCAGTGCTCGTCGTGCAACGCATTGGGGACATGCAAGGTGCTCTTCTGCCGCATGACAGTCTCGCAATAAAGCCCACAACCCAGGTGCTCCGAGTCGCCGACGCGGTATGGATTCTCCGCCGGGCGCGTGCTCGAGGTGGAGGCAACCTCGATTCGATCCGGGAGGACATGCATGATCAGCGCTGCGGGGACGTCGGCGATCTGGGAGAGTGTGTCGACCAGATCCTGCCAGTTCTGACGCAGGCCCTCCGGTATGGCAGGTTTGTTCAGCCCGATGTCGTCCTCGGCGACAAAGTTCATGATGTACTCCAGCGGGAGCGAGGGGCGGGGGTTCCCACCACGGCGCTCGCGAACAACGAGTCTCGTTGTCGGCCTGCAACCTGTCAAGCCAGCTGCCAAGAGGGGAGGCTCGAGATCGACGAGATCATCAGTGAGGTCCCGGGCTACCAGGAGATGAGCGACACGCTCGAGCGATGGTGGACCGGGTGGTACCGGTACCTACCGCCCCACCCCCGGACACCCCAGCCCCACCCCCGGCCGCAGCCCCATCCCGAAGCGCTCCCACCGCGGCTCCCCCGTCTCCGCATCGAAGCTGCCCCACACCCCCAGCACCGTGCCCCGCACCATGTCGGTGGGCAGGGGGCCCCAGTGGCGGGAGTCCTGGCTGTTGTCGCGGTTGTCGCCCAGGAAGAACAGGTGCTCGGCGGGGATGGGCATGGCCTCGATGTCCCGGCTCCACAGGGGCGGACCCCACTGCACCAGGTAGCTGCGCCCGTCGGGTCCGGTCTCGACAAAGCCCGTGGCGGCTCCGTTTTCGGCACTGGGCAGCTCGCCCAGGGGGCAGTGCACCCGGGGTACCAGCTCGCCGTTGACCTTCAGGCGCCCGTCGCGCACCTCGACCACATCACCCGGCAGCCCCACCACCCGCTTGACCCACGGCTTGTCGCTGTGCACCAGCACCACCTCGGAGCGCAGCTGGTCCACGGGCCGATGGAGCTTGGAGACCAGCAGCAGGTCACCGGGCAGGATGGTGGGCGACATGCTGGCCGAGGGCACCCGGTAGGGCTCCACCAGCAGGCTGCGCACCGTGCGCACCCCGTGCAGCGACAGCACGTGGGCCCCCACCCAGAAGGCGAGGTAGACCCACACCCGCTGCACCGGCAGCAGGGGAGCATCCCGCCGGCGCCGTGCCAGCCAGGCGGCGTGCCAGGGCAAGAGTCCCCGGGTGACAAAGGGGATGGACAGGGCCAGGGCCAGCCAGGCGATGGGGCCGATGGCCCCGGTGGCGGTCAGCCAGCCCACCGCCGCCGCCACGCCCAGCGCGCAAGTAGGGATGCCCACCGCCCACCACGGCGAGCCGACGTACAGGTGCCCGAGCCCCGGGCAGATGCCACCGAGGAACAGGGCCAGCCACAGGCGGCGGGAAGAGGGGATGCGACGCTCCGCGAGGGGGGGGACCGGCTCAGTAATCGAGCACGCTCGATGGGACCGTCTTCCCCTCACCCGCCGCTTCGCGGCACCCTCTCCCCCGGGGAGAGGGATCTTCTGGATCCAGCGGCTCCCCTCTCCCTTGGGGAGAGGGGTTGGGGGTGAGGGGGATAGGCATTGTTGAAGAATGGCGCCCGGCCTTCTCCCCCACGCTCCAGCCAGCCCTCGGGTAGCGACGCATCGCTCCCCGTGCTCGTCGTCTGACACGGCAC
>CAZHIK010000739.1:0-5007 GCA_964532635.1 uncultured Enterobacterales bacterium | reverse complement strand
GTAGGGCCGCAACGGGGCCCCGGCTCCGACCTGTTCCCAGCCCGCCGTCGAGACCTCGGGCATCAGGCCCGGGTGCGCGGGAACGCGCCCTGGTGACCGTGGTCCACCGCCAGGGCGAGCAGCGCGGGATCCATACCAGGGATGCGGCCCACGCGGGCGTGCTCTTCGGGTGCGTCCACCGCAGACAGCAGGGTGTTGTCGGTGCAGATCGCCGCCCGAACTCCGGCCCGCAGCCAGCGCGGGAGCGGGTGGTCCTGGATGTTCGCGATGGCGCCGACGTGGAAGTTCGAGCTGACGCAGGCCTCGATCACGATGCCGCGCTCGAGCACGAGATCGAGCACCTCGGGATCTTCGAGCAGCGTGGTGCCGTGGCCGATGCGCTGGGCATGCAGGGCCAGGACCGCGCGGCGGATCTCGCTGGGGTGGCGCCCCTCGGCTGCGTGGACCGTGCGCCCCAGGCCCGCATCCCGGGCGAGGACGAAGGCTGGAGCGTAGTCCTCGAGGCGCCAGCGGTGGGAGGGCAGGGGACCACCGGCGAGGTCGATGCCTACCACCCCGGGCCGCGTGGCACCGATGGCTACGAGCTGGGACAGCACCTGGGGATCCTCACCGTACAGCCCACAGAGCAGCAGCCCGGCGCGACCGGCGATGCCCTCGAGGGCCGCGTCGACCACGGCCTCGGCTTGAGCGCCTCGATGCAGCTGGGGGGCGAACCGGATCTCGAGGCTCGTGATCCCCTCGGCGGCCGCGTCCTCGCACATCTCGGAGGCCACGCGCTGGACCGCGGCGCGGTCTCGAAGCAGCGAGAGGGTGAAGGCGAAGCGGGCCAGGGCCTCCTGGAGGCCCATGCCAGGGTGGAAGGCCAGCTCCCCGGGGACCTCGCTCCCGACGGCCTGGGCCAGCTCTGCGACGGTGCTGGGTCTCAGGGAGCCATCGAGATGGCGGTGCAGATCAGCGAGGCCGGCCGGAGGCACCTAGTTGATGCCCTCCGAGGTGATGGCCTTGGCCTCTTCGTTCCGGGCGGCGGTGAAGTGAGCGGGGACGCCATCGCCATCGGCATCGATCAGGGCGTGGGCGACGAAGCCCTCACCACCGTTGGTGAGCTCGATCCAGTAGATGCCGGCCACGTTTCCGGCTGGAGCCCAGTCGAGCTGGTCGAACCCACTGCCTTCGGGCCAGGGAATGGGCTTGGGATCGAGTTCGGCCTCGGTGCGGGGCACCGGGCTGACCACCGAGACGTAGCTGCCATGCACGGCCCGGTGGGCGATCTGGGCGGCCCGGATGCCGTTGAGGTTGGGCTTCACCTCTTCGTGTCCGAGGCGCTGGGGTGTGCTGCGTACCTGCTGACACGAGAGCACCAGCCCGCCGCCAAGAGCCAGTGTGGCGATGATCGTCAGTGCGCTGCGGACGCCGGGGTGGCTCACGGAACGGGGCATTCTGCCTCCAGAGGGATTTTCTTATAATCCCTAGACGCTACTGAGAAGTGTTTTTTGCCCACGAGGTGAACATGACACCGTCTCTAGACTCTTTCCTGACGTCACGGTGGGGACCCTGACGGATCGGCGTGGTTCCCTGGTGGCCATCCGCCACCCTGGGCGGTTATCCGCCTCCTCCAGCCTACTACCCCAACTGGGAGCCCAGTTCGGTCCCCAAAGCACTCTGCGGAGCCCCTCCATGAAGAAGGTCCTGTTCACCGCCCTCGCCGTCATCGGTCTCTCCGGCTGCGCCATGAAGGGCAGCCGCATCCCCGCGGCCACCATCCCCTTCGCCAAGGCCGACTACACCATCATGGGTGAGACCACCGAAGAGGCGTGCGGCACCTACATCATCGGCCTCGACTTCGCCCACCTCTTCAAGAACGAAGGCGCGGCGCCCCCGATGTCCATCGGCGGCTTCATCCTCAACGGCATGCCCGCCGGTGGCATGGAAGAGTCCCGCGCGCTGTACCACGCCCTGGCCAAGATCCCCGAGGCCACCCACCTGCTGGACATCCGCACCGAAGCCGAGTTCAACGGCATCGGCTTCCTGGCCTTCCCCCTCTTCGGCCAGCGCTGCGCCCGCGTCCACGCCCGCGGCGTCAAGATCGGCAGCCGCCCCAACCCGCAGCAGTAGCGCCCCGTCGCGCTGCGTCCCGAGGCTGGCTCTCCGCGGAGGGCCGGCCTCGCTGCGTGCTGGCCCTCCTCACTCCGCCGACGGCAGCTGCTCGTCCAGCCAACTCGTCAGCTCGGCCTCGACGATGAGCTGGTAGTCCTGCAGCTCGGCCGTGTTCGGGCTGTAGTGGAACTCCTGCAAGTGCTGGACCCCGGCCTCGCCCCACGTGAGTACGCGGTCGTCGTGGGCATCGTGGAGTCCCCAGAGCACGCGCATGCGCGCGCCGGCGGAGCAGCCGTTGTCCTGGCCCACGAACCAGCCCCCGTTGTGGGTGTAGTAGTGGACCACGGTGGGAATCAGCACCGCGGAGGTGCCCGGTGGGAGCTCGGGCAGCTCCCCGGGATCCAGGGGCAGCGGTTGGAGGTCGAAGCGGGGCAGGTTCTGGTTGTCCTCGCCATCGAAGGGGCCTGTGCCCCGCACGGGGATCCGCCGCGGGCTGGAGTAGGCCCGCCCCACGTCGTGGTCGAGTGGCTGCCAGCTGAGCTGGTGGTCGGTGAGCAGGGTGGCGAAGCCGTCCCCCACCACCTGGCGTACCTGCTCGACGTAGGCCTCCGGGTGCTTCAGGTCGACCCCCACGGAGCGGACCTGATCGTCCTCTTCGGGCATGATCTCGAAGCCCCCGGAGAACCAGATGGAGCCGATGTAGGTGCCGCTGCGGAAGGCCTCCATGGGCTCGGTTCGCTGGTGCTCCGCCAGCAGCACCGGCGGGGCCAGCGCGATGCTTGCCGGAGCCGCAGCCAGGGGTGGCCCGAGGGCCAGGCGTAGGTTCTTCTCACCACAGCCGCTGGAGAGTCCGGCGGCCAGGGCGAGGGCGAGGGTGGTGCGGATAAGGCTCAAGGCTGTGACTCCGGAGCTGCGGTCGGGCACTCGTTCATGCGCGTCCGGTAGCGGCGCTTCTCGATGAGAACGTCGGACGTGGAGGCAGCCTATCGACGGAGGGCAGGATCGGGCAACGGTCCATCTCGAGCGCTCGGCTCGGAGCCGGAGGCCTGGACGGCCAACAGGCCCGTGCCGATCACCACCACCAGGATGCCTGCGCCGTGCAGGGGGTGGGGCCGCTCGGAGAACAGCACCAGGGCACCGACGATGGGCAGCACGTTGCTGATGATGGTGACCACCGGGGCCACCACCGACGCGCGACCGTTGGCGAACGCGGTCTGGTAGAAGACTCCGGCGGCCACATTGGCAGCGGCGATCACCCAGATGGGCCAGTCCGTGGCCAGGCTGATCCAGACCTCCAGCCGATCCAGGTCGAAGCTCCCGCCCACGTCCTCGATCACGCGCTGGGTGAGGACCTTTCCCAGCATGTTGGCCAGCCCGTAGATCAGGCCCGCAGCCAGGCTCAGGGTCAGCTCGGCGGTCAGGGACAGGCGCCGCAGCAGCAAGGACGCCAGGGCCGCGGCGCTGACCACGACGATGAAGACGGTGAGGGGGAGGGGAGCGGGCTGTGCGGAGGTCTGGGTGCCACCTGCCATGCCCACCAGGGCGACCCCCAGCAGCGTCAGCCCGATGCCCGCCCACTCGAGCCTGCCCAGCCGCTCGCCAAGGAAGCCGACCCCGACGATGGCAGCGACTACGCCGGTCAGGCAGACCACGGGCTGCACCACGGTGATGTCACCCCGCCCCAAGGCCATGCCGAACAGGGCCATGCCGGCGATCATGCCCAGCAGCCCGATCACCCAGGCCCGGTTGACCAGCAGCGTGCGCAGCACCGAGGGCAGGGTGACCAGCAGCGTGCGCAGGGTGATGCGGGGGAACGACGCGGCCATGCCCTGCTTCTGGAGCGCGGTGCCCACCCCCCAGAACAGGCTGGCGACGACGGCCAGGAGTACGGCGTTCAAGGGGTCTCCACAGGGGGCGTGTCCGGACCGTCGGGGATCGCGGGCCAGCGGTCGACCCCGGGCCAGCGGCGCTCCGCCAGGACCTGGCGTCGACGCGCCTCGGCGTACAGCCCCGCCTCGATCAGGCGGTCGATGGCCGCCTGGGCCTCGAGGGCCGAGTGGGCGCCGGGCTCCTCGAGTTGCCGCTGCAGGCGCAGCACCTCGGCCTGGTGCCTGCGGCGGGGCTCCATGCCGTCGAGGACCTTGCGGGCCAGGTCCTTGCGCCCGAGCCGGAGCGCCTCCTGGGCGATGGCCAGCTGCCCCGAGGGGTTGCCTCGCACCAAAGACAAGGCCTCGTCTTCCAGGCGCTGCCGTTCGTCGAGGCGCCGGTAGGCGATCAGGCGCAGCCGCTTGCGGGCGCGACCCGTGCGGTGGGTGCGACGGATGGCCGGGAAGAGCAGGATGCCCACGACCAGGAAGAACGCCGGCGCCATCCAGGCCTGCAGCTGGATGCCCGTGAGGGTCACGAAGGTCTCCACCAGCTCCTTGACGACGTTGAAGCGACCCATGGGTGCGCGGCCGGTCTCAGGTGCCCAGGGTCCAGAGCGCGTCGGACTCGGCGGGCTCTCGGGTGGCCATCAGGTAGGCCTCGGTGCGGGCGGTGTCCACCAGCGCGCGGGTGACGACGATGCCCACGATGCAGAGGCACATGCCGAGCCACCAGACCACGCCGGTGACGAACAGGTAGAGCAACATCCAGAGCCGGTTGCCCCGCGCCAGGTCCCAGGAGCGCTCCACGGCCCCCATCACCGAGCTGTGGTCCAGGGCCACGGCGTGGTTGCCGAAGTACAGCCCCAGCCAGACGTAGAGGGAGCACGGGATGGCCAGCAAGCCGCACACCGCACCGCCGATGACCATGGCGGAATGGGTCACGCCCACCGAATCGGTATCCACCGGATCCAGCAGTCCCGCTTTGGCAATGTTCATTTTGACGATCTCGATCGCCTTGGCGGTAGCAACCTCATTTTCACCCATG
>CAZHIK010000738.1:0-5023 GCA_964532635.1 uncultured Enterobacterales bacterium | reverse complement strand
TCGAGCACGCGCTGCCCAGCTGCGAGACCTTCCACGGCGAAGACGGACGCCAGGATCTGCTGGGATTCGTCTACCACTCCGACTACAACGACCTGGATGTGTCGGCGCTCCTCTCCATCGTCGCGGATGGACAGCTCCCCGAGCCCAACCACGTCACCGACGGCTACCCCGAGTTCACCGACTGGCCCAACGCCTGGGGCAGCTCGACCCACCAGACGATGTATTACCGCTGGATCGAGCGGGCCTACCTCAGCGGTATGCGCCTGATGGTCAACTACTTCACCGGCAACTCCGTGCTGTGCGAGCTCATCACCGGGTTGGAGTTCCAGGAGCTGCGCTACTCCTGCAACGACATGGTGTCCGTTGACAAGCAGCTCGAGGAGAGCTGGAACCTCCAGCGATACATCGACGCACAGCATGGCGGGCCCGGTGAGGGGTGGTTCCGGATCGTCGAGACCCCCGAGCAAGCCCGCGAGGTGATCAACGAGGGCAAGCTCGCCGTGATCCTGGGG
Organism: uncultured Enterobacterales bacterium; assembly: GCA_964532635.1. Classification (GTDB taxonomy): domain Bacteria; phylum Myxococcota_A; class UBA796; order UBA796; family JAFGLY01; genus CALDOK01. The sequence goes on along the minus strand of CAZHIK010000738.1, from coordinate 4,511 downwards.
ATCGAGATCTCCAACGTCTTCGACTGCTACCTGACCCCTCCCGAGGGGGCGCCGGTCTGCGATCTGGCCCATGTCCAGGAGCAGCTCGACACCTACCACAGCCTGGGCATCCGCGCGCTGTACCCAAACCACAAGTTCGACAACGCGTTCTCTGCCGGCGACGGGCAGCGTGGGACCATGGAGCTAGCCAACCTGATCAACAGCGGCTACTACGCCAACTACACGGAGGATTGCCCGGAGATGGCCTTCGGGTTCGACCGAGGAGGGGTCACCTACTCGGGTCTCAACCAACCCCGCGACGAGTACCAGTGGGACGAGCCCCCCCTCGACATGAGTGGCTTCGCCGAGGATCCGCTGCTGACGGTGTTGCCGCTGGTCCCCGAGCTGACATCCGGCTCCCTCGACGGCGACTACTGTCAGAACGCAGGGCTCACCGAGTTGGGGGAGCAGCTGTTCCACGAGCTGATGATCCGAGGGATGATCATCGATGTCGCGCACCTGCCCAGCTGGGGCGTGGACCGGGCACTGGAGCTGTTCGAGGAGGCGGACTATCCGGGCGTGTCGACGCACTGGAACAACGCTGACGGCCAGATCTACCTCACGGGTGGGGTGTCCAACTCCGGGTTCGGCCGCTGTGCGGATCCCGACAACCCAGGGGCGATGAGCCAGGGCTACGCCAACCGCATCGAACAGATCCGCGAGCTTGGCGCCTACCCGTCCGAGGGCTTCGGCTTCGACAACAACGGCCTGGCGGGCGGTCCGCGGCCGCGCTTCGGTGACGACAGCCACTGCTCCTCCGAGCAGTCCAACCCGGTCGCGTACCCCTTCACCTCCTATGCGGGGGACATCACCTTCACCGAGCCACAGCTGGGCAACCGCGCCGTGGACTTCAACTACGAGGGCATGATCCACTTCGGCTTGCTCCCCGAGCTGATCGAAGACACCCGCAACGACGGCATGAGCGAGGAGGACCTCGAGGCCCTGTTCCGATCCGCCGAAGGGTACATCCGTATGTGGGAGCGCGCCGAGGAGCGCGCCGAGATGTTGAAGTAGTGAAGAGTCCCATGATCTCCACGAGCAAGCTCGACGCACTCCCCGGCCCCGACGCGTTTCGGCGTCTCACGAAGTCGCTGGCGGTGCTCGATGCCATCATGAGCCCCGGCTGGGAAGGGCGATACTACTCCTTCCAGCAGCACTGGTCCGAAGACAGCATGATGGCTTCCATGCGCAATGGGTGCGGCGACCAGTGGTTCGCCGTGCTCTGTCCGGCCGGTGTGGCGCTGGTGGGGCTCGCCCACGAGGCCTCGACCTTCCGCTACGGTCGGCCGCATCCCTGGGTGTTCAGCGAGCTGCCAGCCGAGTTTCACGCCAACCTTCGCGATGAGCCTGCGTTCGACACAGGCAACAGCACCTTCTGCATCTGGTGCACGGCTACAGACCCCAGGTGGACGTGTGGCGTCACCACGCCCGTGGACGATGGTGCACCGGAGCTGCTGGAGATCCTCGGCGCAGATCCCAGCTGCTACTCCGAGTTCGCGCGCAACTACTACGGGACTGTTCTCGACCTCGCGGACGTTCGGTCCATCTACGCCCATGAGCCGATCACCAAGGCGCTCGTCCGCCGACTCAACCCCGAAGCCGACTTCGCAGCGGTCGTGCTGGAGCTGAACGACATCGGCTACCCTGACGCTGGGTAGGCGGGCGTTCCTTCGCCGAAGTCTTCGCCCTCACGGCCGCCATCGACGAGTGCATCGGAGACCGGTACGACGCCGAACACCCAGACAGATTCTGCGGCCAGGAGGTCGCGCATGGGGTACAGTCCCCCCGTTCTGGCGTGGCGCCGAGCCGCCCCGCGACGATGAAACGCCGGCTTTGCCGGCGGCACGGATCTTGCGAAATTCGGCCCCATGCGAGCACTCTTCCTCCCCCTCCTGCTCTCCATCACCGCCCAGGCCCTCCAGGCCGAGCCCACCCTGCTGGACTGGGCCCACTTCGGCCTCACCGACGCCCGGCCCGACGCCCAGGCCCGCGGTCCCGAGCTGCTTCGCGCCGGTCCCGGCGATCGCCTGCTGCTGTACGACGGCGTGCAGCGCGAGGTGGTCGTCCTCGAAGGCCGCCAGCCCGCGGTGAGCTTCCCCGTGCAGCACGTCAGCGATCTGCGCGCCGTCGAAGACGGCATCGTGGTGCTCGACCACTCCCAGCGCCAGGTGAGCCTCTGGTCCCTCGACGGTCGGCTGCGCTCGATGCGCACTCTGCCCGACCTGGTCCCCACCGCGGTCACGCTCGCCGTCGAAGGCGACCAGGTGCTGGCTCGCGACATCTTCGGGCACGGTCATCCGGCCGCCACCCTCGAGGACGGCGAGCTCGAGGCGCCGATGGCGCAGGGGCTGCAGCAGCGCGCGGGCCTTGTCAGCTGGGACGGTGAGGTGATGCGCACCGAAGGCCTGGAGCTGGGGCTGCCCGATGCGCTCAAGGCCAGCGGGCAGCGGGTGGGCGACTGGTTGGTGGTCGACGCCGTGGTGGGCGACGCCCCGCTGAAGGTCGAGCGCGCGGCCTGGCACGTACCCAGCGGTGAGTCCCATCCGCTTCCGGTCGAGGGCCGTCTCTACGCACCCAGGAGCGACCTGGCGGCTACGGCCGCGGGAGATCTGGTGGTGCTGGTGCCCCGCGACGAAGGCCTCGAGCTGCTGGTGGTGAGCCCATGATCGCGCTCGTCCTGCTGCTCATCGGCTCGGGTTGGGCCATCGATCGCGAGTCGGTGCTGGACAACGCCGCCGAGTTCTGCACCCACGAATGGACCATGTCCTCGCAGAACCAGTACGCCTCCTGCTCGGACGACTACGTCAGCGACTACACCCCCGGCACCACCTACCGCGGCATCCCCTACGACTGGGGCGGCTTCGTCACCACCGCCGAGTACGACGCCTACCTGGCCGAAGGCTACGGCGCGGGCAGCCACAGCTGGCACGGGGTGCTGTGGTGCACGGTGGGGGTGGACTGCTCTGGCTTCGTCTCCCAGGCCTGGGAGACCGATCAGAAGTACGGCACGGCGACCATCTACCAGGTCAGCCATGAGATCTCGGTGTCGGATCTGTTCCGTAGTGACGCACTGAACAACTCGGGCAGCCACATCGTGCTGTACGCCTACGACACGGCGGCGGGCATCCCGGTGCACTACGAGGCCAACGGCGAGCTGGTCTTCACCGACGTGGACCAGGGCTGGTCGTCGTTTTCGAGCTACGTGCCGATCCGCTACGACGACATCAGCGACGGCTCTGAGACCGGCACCCTCGACAACCCCCACGAGATCTCGGACTTCCCCTTCGAGGATCTGCGCTGGACCGCGGGAGCCACGTCGGACCGCTTCGACAGCTACAGCTGTGACCCTGACACCGACGAGTCCGGCCCCGAGCAGATCTACCACTTCGAGGTGGCCACACCGGGCACCCTCGAGCTGCGGGTCAGCTGCGACAACAGCGTAGACGTGGACATCCACGTGCTCGACGGCCCACGAGCCAGCGATTGCTTGGCTCGGGACCACACCGAGCTGTCCGTGGACCTGGAGCCCGGCCACCACTGGATCGTCGCCGACACCTGGGTGGGCAACTACGAGTACGCCGGGCCCTACATCCTCACCGCGACCTTCACGGGCACCCTGGGAGACTCGGGTCAGGACCCCGGCTATGACACAGGGGAAGACCCGGTGGGTGATACATCCGTGCCGGCGGACGACACCGCCGATCCCGACGATCCCATCACACCACCCGGCCATTTCATGGGCCCTCACAGCCGGGTCCGCTGGGACGGAAAGAGCGGCTGCGGCTGCGGTGGTGGCAGCGCGCCGCTGTGGCTGGGCCTGCTGGGGCTGGCCTGGATGCGTCGGAAAGAAACGTAGGGGAGGAGTTCATCTCCTCCCGAGGCGTGGCATCGGCGGGCGGGGATGAACCCCGCCCCTACATTGGCTGATCCACCAGCGCCCTCAGCGCGGCGCTGTCGTGCTCGACCAGGCGGGTCTTGGCGTCTTCGGCCAGGGGGCCGGCCAAGGCCGCGCCGGCCAGCTCGAGGGCCAGGGGCTCGTCCATGGTGGACATGCTGTCGAGGACCACCAGGCCCAGGCCGCGGGTGTCCTCGCTACCCACCCAGGAAAGCAGGTCCGCCCTGGCCTCGGTGGCGTGGCGGGTGGCGATGCAGTGGGCGGCCCGCATGGGGGCCCAGGGGGGCATGGTGGCGCGCTCCACCACCGTTCGCAGGGCGTCCAGGGGATCGGCTGCCAGGGCCTCCACCTCGGCGCAGGATGGGGCGGGATCGCGGATGCTCAGGGCCTTGTAGACCGCGCTCTGTTCAGGGGTGGGGCTCCAGTCCTCGGCCGGGACGGGCTGGATCATTGCGAGCAAGGTGAGGGAGGAGAACAGAGTGCTCATGGAGACCTCTCAGAGCGCGGCGGCGTAGAGCTGGCTGACGGCGACCTGGTCGTCTGTGAGGGATTCCTGCACCTCACAGACGTCCCAGTC
>CAZHIK010000737.1:0-5031 GCA_964532635.1 uncultured Enterobacterales bacterium | reverse complement strand
CCGCACAGGATGTAGAGCAGCGCTCGCTGTCGAGAGGCGCCTTGGGGTGCTGCGTCCAGCGCGATGGCCGCGCGCTCGGTGAGGTCGCTCCGAGTTGCGCACCCTCCGAGCCAACGACGCAGCCGCGTGAGCGCCGGCGCCTGCCGCCAGGACCTCTCCAAGACCGCGTCCAGGTCGCCCGTCCCGAGCTCCTGAGCGGCCAGGGCCGCGCCATCCAGGAAGCCACCCCGGGCGTACTCCCGATCCGAGACCAGGTCTGCTGCCTCCTCGTACGCCGCGCGCGCGGCCTGCCATTCACCGGCATCCACCAGCGCTCGACACCACGCCCGCAAGTCTTCGGCTCGCCGACTGCGGCGAGCGACCTCGGCGAGCCCAACGGTCCCCTGTGTCCGGGCGACGACCTCGCGCAGCCAGCGATCCTCCCGCCGGTCCCAGTCGCTCTCCGCTGCCCGAGCCACCCGCTCCTCGACGAGCACGCGCCAGTGGACGAGGAACCCATCCAACCCGGGGAGTGGCTCGATGGCGACGCGTTCGAGCTCCCGGAGCGGCTCGAAGAGGTGGCCGACCCCCCGCATGTCATCGATCGCAGAGCTCACGGCCGAGGCTCGGTTCTTCACCGAAGCTGTCATGTACATCGCGACGACGTACTGCTTGGCGCAGGCGTCGACGTCCACCCCGAGCACCTCGTCGACGAGCTCATCCTGGCCGAGGTCGATGTCGCCGTCGCCGATGGGGACGAGCAGTGCGCGGAAGATCCGAAACGCCGCTGCGTAGTCTCGCGCCAGGAAGGCTCGGGTTCCCACCCGCAGGTAGCCATCCACGTCGCAGGGTTCAGCATGGCCGGCGCGCCTGGCAGAGGCGGCGAAGGCCTCGATCTCCTGGATACGAAGCCCGCTCGGTGGGCTGGGCGCCCAGCCGCCAGCGCTCCGCGCCGCGCGGTCGACGACCTCGTTCCTCAGCCGAGCCTGCGTGGCATCGTCGAGCCAGGGCATGAGCGATCGGAGCAGGGCTCGCAGCTGCTCGGCGTCCATCGATTCGAGAGCAGCCTCGACCACCGAGGCGCCTTCGTTGCGACGTGAGTGGGGCATCAGCTCGACTCCAGGTAGCGGCTGAGAACCTGGGTGACGAAGCGCTCGCCGAAGGTCTCGCGGGACACCAGCGCATGGATACGCGCCCGCGTCTCGTCGGTGAGGCCAGCGTTCTCGGCGGCCTTCATCGTGTGTGAGTACGCGGCCAGCACGTCTGCGCTGGTGATCTCGTAGCCGTACCCCTCGACCAGCCAGCGCAGCGCCGTCATGCCGGCCTCGATGGCGAAGGTCGGGTTCGTCCGCTCGAAGTCCCGGGCCGCCCTGGTCAGGGTCTGCGGGGAACAGGGCGTGCGGTTGGCCAGTTCGATGGCTTCGTCGAACAGCTTCGCCGACTTGGCCGCCGCGAACCACTTCCCCTCCTGGCCGGGCGTGTGCTCCACGAGGTCGGCGAGGACCTCGGCCTTCGGTTTGTGTGAGTACTTCTTGGCGACCGCCCGGAACCACGCAAGGTAGGTCCCGGCCTTGTTGGCCACCAGGGCGTAGCGCTCGTACGCTTCGTCCGCGAGGCCCGATGAGAGCAGCACCTCCTCGCAGGCGCGGGCGATAGTGGCCGGGTTGTCGTACTGACTGCGTCCTTCTTCGGCGTAGCGGATCGCTTCTGCTTTCCGCCCCATCGCGGCGAGGGCCTTCACGCCGTACTTCCGGTAGTGCCACATCTTGTGTGGCTCCATGTCGAGCAGCTCGAGGAGATCGTCGTGGCGGCCTGCGGCCTGGAGCGCGCTCAGGCAGTTCGTCGTGCCCTTGAAGAAGCCCCGCAGGTTGGGGTTGGGGCTCCACGCCATCCTGCAAGTGCCGATGAGTTCGTCGGCCCACCGCGACGCTACCTCGGGGCTCGCGCAGAGTGCTCCCCAGTGATCGCCAAGCGACTCGATGTAGGGGATGGCGTCTTCTTCGTAGGCATCCCAGAGCCGCTCGAGCCAACGGTCACGCGTCGCGGCGTCGGCGGGTGCCGCCGCGATGATCTCCGCCAGGGCCGAGATAGCGTTGTTCACCGCTGTGCCCATCGCTCCCGACGAGCTGTCCACCTGCTCGAGGGACGGCGAGAGCTTCTCCAGGAAGAGGACGGCGCCCTCTGCACCAAGCAGCGGATCCCTGCGAGCCACCATCTTGATCTCGGAGACCGCCTCCTTGACACGCTTGACCGCCGGCTGGGATCGCCAGCCGAAGGCGTTGCGGCGAAAGCGTGCGCGGAAGGTCCATTTGTGTGACGGTGTCTTCGCCATCAGTCGTTCAGGCTCCTGTGGAGTCGTGCGCCAAGTTGCTCGAACTCGCCCGGGGTGACGAGGCCACGGCTGCGCGCCTGGGCGAGCGCGAACTCGATCCGCGCCGGTGAGAAGCGGGCGTCGACGAGGTCGCGGATCGTCCGCGCCGGCCTCGTGAGCGGGATGGGCCCCAGCCAGCCGCGTTCGATCTCGTCGATCAAGCCGTAGCGAAGCGCGAGCCCTTCAGGCACCCGCAGCCGCCGGGCTCGCCAGGACTCCGGCACCAACAGGCACGCACGCTTCGGCAACTTGTCGCAGAGGTCGTGAAGGAAGAGCGCGGTCTCGTGTGAGTACACGCCAGCGCGCTGGGCCCACAGCCAATGCTCCACCAGGTACTCCCTGTCGCTCGTGGGGAAGTGAACCAGGCGGTAGATCCCTCGCCGTGCGCGGCGCATGCGCCCAGCCCGGAGGTGCTTGTAGAGCAGCTGCGGCGAGTAGCCCGCTTCGGCGCCCTGAGCGGTGGTGAAGTAGCCGGCCTGCGACTCGGCGAAGGCGTAGAGTGCATCCCAGCTCGGAGCACCGGTTCTCGGAGACTCGGACACGGCGCGGCTCATTCGACCGGGTCGGGCAGCACGAGCCTACCGCCACCCAGCGCTCGAGCGCGCGCGTGTTCGATGCTCTCGAGCAACTTGCGCTCGAGGAGTTCGCGTGGGGGTAGCTCGGTGAGGTAGCTGGCCACCCGCACCGAGCCGTCCGTCAGCTCCAGCAGTTCGATCTGCTCCTCGTTCTTGTCGGCACAGAGGATGAGGCCGAGCGGCGGGTTCTCGTCTGACTGGCGTTCGTGCTTGTCGAGCCAGCGCAGGTAGAGCTCCATCTGTCCCTTGTCGCGGGCATCGAAGCGCCCGAGCTTCAGCTCCACGGCGACCAGCGCGCGCAGAGGGCGGTGGAAGAAGAGCAGGTCGAGGTAGTAGTCGTCTGCCCCGATGGACATCCGCTTCTGCCGGGCGATGAAGCTGAAGCCCTGGCCCAGCTCCAGAAGGAAGGCCTCCAGCTCGCGCAGGATCGCGGCCTCCAGTTCGGCCTCGTTGAAGTCGGCTGGGAGGCCGAGGAAGTCCAGAACGTAGGGATCGCGGAAGATCAGATCGGGGGACATCCGGTCCTCGTCGCGCAGCGCCTCGAGCGTGCCCCCGACCACCGCTGCTGGCCGCTTGGCGATGGCGGTGCGCTCGAAGAGCATTCCATCCATCTTGCTCTCGAGTGTGCGCGCGCTCAACGCTCGACCCGGCAGAGTTCGGTGTAGAACTGCCGCTTCAGCGGGTCGTCGATGGCGATCAGCTCGCGGAGGTGAGTCCAGCTCAACTGTGAACGCAGTGCGTGCACAATCTCGGCATCGGGAAAGACCTCTGCGAAACGCACCATGTGGTGCAGGTTGCGCTTGCTGAATCCGCGCCCGAAGTCGGCCGTGAGCGCCCTGGCGACCTCGGCGACGACCTGCATCCCATACGCAGCCCGATCCGACCCGATGACCTCTTCGCGAAGCCTCTTCCCGACCTGCCAGTAGAGGGCGACGAGCTCGCTGTTCACGGTCTGCGCGACGCGCTCGCGCGTCGTCTCGATCAGGGACCGGAGCTCGCGTACGAGAGCGTCGGATGATGGGACGAGCTTGGCGGTCATGGGCGCTCCGGGCTTGGGCCGGTGGTGCGGGCCAGGTAGGGCGGCATATAAACCGTCGGTTTAGTTTTGTGCAAGCTCAGAGAAAGCCGATGACCTGCGCGAGCGTCCGAGAGGTCAGGAGGCCGCAGGCCGCAGCACTGGTCTTGAACTGTGAGAGGCTACGACAAAACGCCGGAATGGCCAGAACGCGTGAAATGGGGTCCGACTCGACCCGTCCCCCTCGAACCAAAAACCCGAGGTTCAACGTGGAACCTCGGGTTCAAGTCCGAAATGGCTCCACAGGCTCGCCTCTCCACGAACCACCCACGAACCCGATTCCAGCCTGACCGCCCGCGTCGAGCGGCCCCTCTCTCTCCTCTCTTCTCCTACTAGAAAGAGAAGAAAGAAGAAGAAGGGGGACGGGGCCAGGGAGGTCGTGGGGGTGCTGGCCAGGGCCCAGGTCTGGGATGCCATGCTCGGCACCCCTGGCATCGAGACCCGCGCCGACCTCGCTCGGCAGCTCGGGGTGAGCAGGGCCAGGGTGACTCAGGCCTTGGCTGTTCTCACTGTTCCCGGTCGGCTGATGAACACGCTCCAACAGGCGGAGGCGAGGGGCAGGCCGGTGACCGAGCGGACGTGGAGGCGGGTGAAGGGGCTGAGGGAGGACGAGGCGATCCGGGTACTGCGTGTAGAGGGGTATGCGTAGGGGAACCGGGAACAGTGGGAACAGGGGGTGATTATTGGCGGCGAAGGCTGCGAAGCGATGTGGTCTCCCCGGGAACTCGGGGCGCTCACGGTGGGAACCTGGGGCCGCTTCCGCGAGAACACGCAGTCGTCCTCCCTCTTCACTGGCCTCGCCAGGCAAGAATCCACGGAGCGAGACCAGCTCTCCACGGATCGAGACCGAGCAGCCCTCGGATCGAAACCAGTAGCCCCGGATCGAGACCAGCTCCCTACGCTCCGGCTCCAGCTCCCTACGATCCGGCTCCAGCTCCCTACGATCCGGCTCCAGCTCCCTACGATCCGGGGCTGACCCTCACCGCCCACCAGCCAGGATCCCTGGCGCCCATCTCCCAGGATCCCGCCTG
>CAZHIK010000736.1:0-5033 GCA_964532635.1 uncultured Enterobacterales bacterium | reverse complement strand
CAGACCCACATCGACGAGGTCATCATCGGGCACACCAACGAGCCCGAGTACCGCAAGTTCCAGAACAACGAGTTCATGGAGGCCTTGCGAGACCGCACCCTGCGCATCGACGTGCCCTACATCACCACCTGGCACAACGAGTCCCGCATCTACCTGAAGGACTTCAACAACGACAAGGTGGTCAAGCACATCGCGCCCCACACCGTCGAGATGGCCGCCATGTGGGCCGTGCTCACCCGCCTCGAGGAGCCCAAGCAGTACAAGCTCACGCTGATGCAGAAGCTCAAGCTGTACGACGGGCGCTCCATGCCAGGATTCACGGAAGACAACGTCAAGGAGCTGCGCAAGACCTCCAAGCGCGAAGGCATGGAGGGCATCTCCCCCCGCTACGTGCAGGACAAGATCTCCAACGCTCTGGTTGCCGACGCCGAGCAGAACTGCATCAACCCCTTCATGGTGCTCAACGAACTCGAGGGTGGCCTGCGCCACCACAGCCTGGTGGCCGACGAGGACACCCGCAAGGAGTACATCGCCCTGCTGGCCGAGGTGAAGAACGAGTACCGCGACATGGTGAAGAACGAGGTCCAGAAGGCCATCGTGGCCGATCGCGACGCCATCACCCGCCTGTGCGCCAACTACATCGACAACATCAAGGCCTACACCCAGAAGGAGAAGGTCAAGAACGCCTTCACCGGCGCCTACGAAGAGCCCGACGAGCGCCTGATGCGTTCCATCGAGGAGAAGATCGACATCCCCGAGTCCCGCAAGGACGACTTCCGCCGCGAGATCATGAACTACATCGGGGCGCTGGCCGTGGACGGCAAGACCTTCGACTACACCATGAACGAGCGGCTCCACAAGGCCCTCGAGCTCAAGATGTTCGAGGACCAGAAGGACAGCATCAAGCTCACCACTCTGGTGAGCCAGGTGGTCGACAAGGACACCCAGGCCAAGATCGACGTCGTCAAGCAGCGCCTCATCGAGCAGTACGGCTACTGCGACATCTGCGCCACCGACGTGCTCAACTTCGTGGCGTCCATCTTCGCCAGGGGTGACACCAAGGAAGAGAAGTAGGAGCCACTGTGGTCCTCCCCATCGACAACGACCTGGACAGGTTCAAGAAGATCGTCAGGGGCCGGGTCCGCAAGGACCTCAAGAAGTACATGGGCTCCGACGAGATGTTGGGGCGCCAGGGCAAGAAGGTCGTCTCCATCCCCATCCCCGAGATCCACATCCCCCGGTTCCGCTACGGCAAGAACGACCAGGGCGGTGTGGGCCAGGGCGAAGGGGGCGAGGGCGACGCCGTGGGCAAGGAAGCCGGGGATCAGCCGGGCGAGCACATGCTCGAGGCGGAGATCTCCCTCGAGGAGCTGGCCGAGATCCTGCACGAGGAGCTCGAGCTGCCGCGCATCGAGCCCCGGGGTCAGAAGGAAGTGTCCTCGGCCAAGTCCAAGTACACCGGCATCTCCATGGTGGGCCCCGAGTCCCTGCGACACACCAAGCGCACGTATCGACAGGCCCTCAAGCGGCAGATCGCCGCGGGCACCTACGATCCCGCACGGCCCGTGATCATCCCCATCCGCGAGGACCGGCGCTATCGCAGCTTCGAGACCGAGTACGAGCCCAGCTCGGCGGCGGTCATCATCTACATCATGGATGTGTCGGGCTCCATGGGCCAGAAGCAGAAGGACATCGTGCGCCTCGAGACCTTCTGGATCGACACCTGGCTGCGACACAACTACCGCAACATCGAGACCCGCTTCATCATCCACGACGCCAAGGCCCGCGAGGTCGACCGCGACACCTTCTTCCGCACCAAGGAGTCCGGCGGCACCCTGATCTCCACCGCCTACAAGGTGGCGGTCCAGATCCTCGAGGACGACTACCCCATGGCCGACTGGAACATCTACCTGTTCCAGTTTTCCGACGGTGACAACTGGTCCGGCTCCGACACCCGCACCTGCATGAAGCTGCTGCAGGAGAAGCTGCTGCCGGTGGCCAACATGTTCGGCTACGGCCAGGTCGACTCCGACTACGGCTCCGGTCAGTTCTACAACGACCTGCAGGAGAACTACGGCGAGGACGAGCGCGTCATCCTCTCACGCATCCCGGATCGTGACGCCATCATGGACAGCATCCGCGAACTGCTGGGCAAGGGGAGGTAGCCATGCCGTCATTGGTCCACGGCCTGTCCCTGCGCAGCCTGCCCCTCGAGATCGAGCGGGAGCGGGTGAAGATCGAGAAGCTCGCCCGTGAGCATGGGCTCGAGCACTGCCACACCATCTTCGAGATGTGCAACTGGGACGAGATCAACATGATCGCGTCCTACGGTGGCTTCCCCACCCGCTACCCACACTGGAAGTGGGGCATGGAGTACCTGCGGATGAAGACCGGGTACGAGTGGGGGCTGCAGAAGATCTACGAGATGGTGATCAACACCGAGCCCAGCTACGCCTACCTGCTCGACAACAACACCCTGATGGACCAGAAGCTGGTGATGGCCCACGTCTTCGGCCACGTCGATTTCTTCCAGCAGAACCTCTGGTTCCGGCACACCAACCGCAAGATGTTGGACGAGATGGCCAACCACGCGGCTCGGGTCAGTCGCTACATCGATCGTTATGGCGTCGCGACGGTCGAAGGCTTCCTGGACGCTTGCCTGTCCATCGACAACCTCATCGATCCCATGCGCCCTCACATCGTGCGGGAGCGGGACGAAGAAGCCGTCACCGATCCCGCCATCGATGGGCCGGGCAAGCTGCCGTCCAAGACCTACATGGACAAGTACATCAACCCGCCGGACTACCTGCGGCGCATGCGGGAGAAGGCCGAGGCCGAGCGTTTGCCCGAGCTGCACTTCCCGCAGCAGCCCCAGCGGGACGTCTTGCTGTTCCTGCTGCGCCATGCGCCCTTGGCGTCGTGGCAGGCCGACGTGCTCGCCATCGTGCGAGAAGAGGCGTACTATTTCGCGCCTCAGGGTCAGACCAAGATCATGAACGAGGGCTGGGCCAGCTATTGGCACAGCCACCTGATGACCCGTCACATCATGGACGACAGCGAGGTCATCGACTTCGCCGATCACCACGCGGGCACCATGGCCACCCGGCCGGGCAACCTCAACCCCTACAAGGTCGGGCTCGAGCTGTTCCGGCACATCGAGGAGCGCTGGGACAAGGGGCAGTTCGGCAAGGACTGGCTGGAGTGCACGGACGAGCGCGAGCGGGCCCACTGGGACACCGGTGCGGGCCTGGGGCGCGAGAAGATCTTCGAGGTCCGTCGCACCCACAACGACGTCACCTTCATCGACCAGTTCCTGACCCCCGAGTTCGTGCGCCAGCAGGGCCTGTTCTCCTACGAGTACGACAAGCGGTCCAGGCAGTTCGTGGTCGACAACCGGGAGTTCGAGGCGGTCAAGCAGAAGCTGTTGTTCATGCTGTCCAACCACGGCCAGCCGCGCATCCAGGTCAGCAACGGCAACCACGCCAACCGCAACGAGCTCGAGCTCTCCCACCGCTGGGAGGGTGTGGACATCCAGCTCGACTGGGCCCGGGAGACCATGGGCAACATCTTCCGCATCTGGAAGCGTCCGGTGCACTTGCTCACCCGCATCGACGACAAGCCCACCGTGGCCACCCACGACGGCAACGAGTTCAAGACGGCGCTGCGGGGCTCGGCGGCGAAGAAGGACTGACCGCTACGGCATCCCCTCGCTGGTGATCATCGCCAGCATGATCGCGTCGCCGAGGTGGGAGCCCGTGGCGTCGCTGCCGTCGTCGGGGGCGGCCAGGCCGGGCACCATTCCAACCGCCATGTCGTTGGCGAGCATGGCCGTGGTGCGCAGGGCGTCGCGGGTGTCGGTGTCGCCGTGGGCAGTGGCGGCCCCCATGGCAAAGCCGGTGGAGGAGACCGAGTAGCCGAAGACCAGGGGGCCGGAGTCGACGCTGCCATGGCCCTCGGTGCCCGGCGCGTACTCGCGCATGGCGCGCAGGCCCATCAGCGTGCCGCTCAGGGTGTCTCGGCTGGTGGAGTAGAGGTCGAGGGACAGGGCCGGGGCGGCGCGGTGCAGGAACCAGGCGGTCAGGAAGCTGCCGGAGCCCTTGGGTTCGTCCAGGGGGCGGCCGTCGGCGGCGACGACCTGGAAGAGGAGGCCGGTGGCGGGGTCTCGGGCGGCATCGATGGCGTCGGCCCAGGCCTGGATGGCCTCGCTGTGGTCGTCGCCGGTGACCTGGTCGTGCAGGGCCAGGGCTGCGATGCCGGCGGCGTTGTCGACCGGGAAGATCTGACGGGGGTAGGTGTCGAGGAGGCGTCCCTCGTCGAGCTGCCGCGCCAGGGCCTCCGACCAGCGCTGTTCGGTGGCGGTGAAGGGGCTGTCGGGGACCAGGGCGCGGTGCAGAGCCAGCGCCAGGCCACCGTAGCCGAGGAGCGCGACCGAGCCGCGGGGATCGTCCAGGCGCTGCTCGATATCGACGCCGCGGTACTCGTGGGTGTCGAAGGCTCGGCCTGCGGGGGAGACCATGTGGGTGAGGGCGGAGGTCATGGCATCGAGGTCGGCGGGGGCGTCGTCCGGGCAGAGTCGGGCGTGCTGGCCCAGGCCCACGGCGGCCATCATCCAGGTGCCGAAGAGCCACTCTCTGTCATAGAGGTCGCCGCCGACGCCGTAGTCGGCGGTGCTCAGCTCGGTGGAGGCCCAGTGGCGGGCGCCGCGGGCGAGCCCTTGGACCCAGGGGTCGGTGCAGAGGGGGTGGGTTGGGGTTGGGGGCTCCGCGGCCTGTGGCTCGGGAGGAGCGGCGTCTCGGCTGGGCGGTGGTGGCGCGGCGGTGGTCGGGATCGCTGCTGGTGGTGTGCGGTGAGGCGCGCAGGCCAGTAGCAGGGGGAGGACGGGGATCGTGGGCATGGCGGCGACTCCAGTGGGCCTTGGGACAACGGTCGGGGGCGGCGGGTTCTTCCGCCTGCGGTGTTTGCGGGACGGGACCCGCGACTCATGGTGGTGAGAGCTCGCTGAGGTCCGGCATGCGGACGGGACCCGCGACTCA
>CAZHIK010000735.1:0-5037 GCA_964532635.1 uncultured Enterobacterales bacterium | reverse complement strand
CCACACCGGGAACGCGTTCCCGAATGCGCCGGACCAGCGCCTCGAGCGCACTGCGATCCTTGCCACGGCCCATGGCCTTCAGCACCGGGGCCGAGACATGCTGCAGCGGCAGGTCGAGGTAGCGACAGATGCGAGGCACGGAAGCCATCACGTCCAACAGCTCATCGTCCACACCCCGCGGGTGCGCGTAGAGCACGCGAATCCACTCGACGCCCTCCACCGAGGCCAGGGCGCGCAGGAGCTGTGCCAGGCGAGGCCGGCCCGCCAGGTCGAGCCCCCAAGCCGTGGTGTCCTGCCCCACCAGGCAGAGCTCGCGGACACCGTCCGCCACCAAGGCCTGGGCCTCACTGACCAGGGGCTCCAGGGCCCGGCTGCGCATCGGGCCCCGAAGGGTGGGGATGATGCAGTAGCTGCAACGGCGATGGCAGCCCTCGGTGATCTTCAGGTAGGCGCTGTGGGGCCGCCAGAGGCCGGCCCGGGGCACGGGAGCCTGTTCGAGCCACCCCGCCGCACCCACGTGCAGGTCACGCTGCTCCCCCTCGAGCAGAGCGGCCAGGCGCCACAGCTCCCCCGTGCCCAGGAAGCCGTCCACCTCCGGCAGCTCAGAGACGAGCTGGTCTCCGTAGCGCTGCACCATGCAGCCAGTGACCACCAAGCGCTGGTGGGGCTGGCGGTCGACCGCGAGGTTGAGCACAGTCTCGATGCTCTCTTCGGTGGCCGGCTGGATGAACGAGCAGGTGTTCACAACCAAAGCATCCGCCAGCTGGGGATCGTCGGTGACCTCCCAGCCCCGCGACACCAACTGGCCGAGCATGCTCTCGCTGTCGACCCGGTTCTTGGGGCAGCCCAGGCTGACGAGATGAACCCTGCGTGGTGGGCTCATGGGGCGGCTCAGAAGCCCTCGGGCGTGATGACCTCGGCCCCTGCCGGGACCTGGAACACGAAGCTGTCCTCGTCTACCTTGGCGTCGAGCTTGACCTGGGAGAAGGTCAGGTCCGTGACGTTGTCGAACTGATCGGTGAGCAGCACCCGGTCTACCAGCAGGTGGCGCTTGGTGAAGCTGATGCGCAGCTGCTTGAAGTTGCCGGCCTCGGCGCTCTTGGGGGTGAGATCGAGCACGTAGGAGCGGTCTCCACCCTCACCGGCCACCAGCTCGACCTCGAACAGCTCGTTGAGCTTGTTGAGATCGGACAACAGGCCGGTGACGTCCGAGCCACTCGCGCTGAAGTCCTTGTAGACGATCACCTGGTTGTCAGCCGGGGACCAGATCCACATGGTGGATCCGTCGGTCAGGAACAGCTTCTTGTCCGGAGAGGTGAACTCCCAGCGCATCTTGCGCGGGCGCTTGACCACCACACGGCCCTTCTGGCGCTGCTCATCACCCAGCGCGGCGGAGCGAGAGATCTGGACGAAGTCGGCCTGCAGGGCCTCGACCCCGCTGTAGACGCCCTCGACCGCCTTGACGATCTCGTCGACGGTGCTCAGAGAGCCGAAGTCCTGGGCCAGGGCCGGGCTCGCGAACATGAAGCTGGTGAGCAGGAGAGCGAGGAAGCTGCGAAGTCGGGGCATCGACCACCTTCCGGAGAGGAGTGACACGACCTGTGGGGTCGGCGCATGTCTAACGGGGTACGGGAACACGCTCCACGGCCGCGAGCGTCCGGCGGCTCTGGACGGGTCGCACAGGCGGGACATTCGAGCCTGCGGAAACGATCACGACATGGGAGGCGCCAGCACCTCGCGGGGGCGGGCTCCGTCCGCAGGGCCGACGACGCCCTCTCGCTCCATCATCTCGATGATCCGCGCGGCCCGGTTGTAGCCGATCTTGAGGTGCCGCTGGATCATGGAGGTGCTGGCCTTGCGGGCATCGGTCACGATCTTGACCGCCAGGTCGTAGTACTCGTCGTACTCGTCGTCACCGATCCCTTCGCCGTTGGGGCCCTCGTCGTCGAGCCGGATCTTCGCGTCGTAGCGGGGCACGCCCTGGCTGCGCAGGTGGTCGGCGATCCGGCGCACTTCGGCGTCGGAGACGAAGGCACCGTGCACACGCTGCAGCGCCGAGACACCGGCAGGCAAGTAAAGCATGTCGCCCATGCCCAGCAACGCGTCGGCCCCGTTGGCGTCCAGGATGATGCGGCTGTCGGTGCGGCTGCGGACCTGGAAGGCGATCCGGGACGGGAAGTTGGCCTTGATCAGGCCCGTGATCACGTCCGTGCTGGGTCTCTGGGTGGCCACGATCAGGTGAATGCCCGCAGCGCGCGCCTTCTGCGCCAGGCGCACGATGGACTCCTCGACCTCCTTGCCCACCTGCTTCATCAGATCGGCGAGCTCGTCGATCACGATGACGATGTAGGGCAGCTTCTCCGGCATGGGAATGGGGCCGTCCTCCTCGCTCCACCCCTGCGGAGCCAGCAGGCGCGCCTTCTTGGGGTTCCAGTCCCTCAGCTCCTCTTCGATGCGTTCGTTCAGGCCCCGCATGTTGCGGGTGCCCCAGCGCTTCATCAGCCGGTACCGACGCTCCATCTCCTCCACGGCCCACTTCAAGGCGGCATTGGCCAGCTTGACCTCGGTGACCACCGGGTGGAGCAAGTGGGGGATGTCCTTGTACAGCTCGAACTCGACGATCTTCGGGTCCACCATGATGAGCCGCAGCTCGTCAGGCGTCCGAGTGTAGAGCATGCTGGCAAGCATGGCGTTGACGCCCACGCTCTTGCCACTGCCGGTGGAGCCACCGATCAGCAGGTGCGGCATCTTGCAGAGATCGCCGATGACGGGCTTGCCGTCTACGCTCTTGCCCAGCACCAGCGGCAGGATCTGCTTGCCCTTTCGGAAGGCCTCCGAGGCCAGCACATCCCGGATCCAGACCGTCTGACGATCGGTGGCCGGGATCTCGATTCCGACGACACCCTTGCCGGGGATGGGAGCCACGATGCGCACGCGGAGCGCGCGCATGGCCATGGCGATGTCGTCCTGCAGGCCCGCGATCTTGGAGATCTTCACCCCGGGCCCCGGGAGGTACTCGAAGATGGTGACGACGGGACCAGGCCGGATGGCGGTGACCGTGCCCTTGATACCGAAGGACTCGAGCTTGCCTTCGAGGGAGCCCGCCAGGCGACGCAGTTCGTCCTCGTCGTACGCCGCCACGCAGCGGTTGTGCTTGTCCAGCAGCCCCATGTCCGGAAGCTCGAAGGGCGCCTCCGGGATGCTGGGCACCACCACCTGGCCCCGCTCGTTGTTGCCACCGCTCTCGAGGCAGCCGGGCTCCAGGGCCACACCTTCGGGGCTGGACAGCGCGCCGTGCTCGGAGGGCGGAGCCTCGGAGGGGGGAGGCTCCTCGGCTGGTGCAGGGCTGGGCCGAGGCTCGGTCTTGGGTCGAGCCAGGGTGGGGGGCGGGGCCTCGTCGAGGCTGGCCGGCTCGGGGACGTCGTAGGAGGAGGGGGCTTCGTAGGCCTCCACCTGCACCACGACCTCCGCCTGGGAGACTCGAGCACCGCCACCACTGGCCGAAGCGAATCCACCAGCAGAGGCCCGGACAGGGGCCTCCTCGTTCTGGGTAGAGCCACGCCACGATGGGTCCCAGAAGTCCGTTCCTTCATTGTGGGGCCAGGTCTCGACGCCGTGTTCGGTGGGCTCCCACTCCGCCTCCACCAACTCCCGAACCCCGACCATGGTCGGGCGCTCGTTGGGCTGGGCTGCGATGGCCTCTCCTGGGACGAGCCCCTGGTCCAAGGGGCGGTGGGATGCAACGGGCTCCGAGCTCGAGGCACTCGCGGGCGGCAGGGAGTCCTCCTCCACGATGTCGTCCCCGATGGGTAGACGCTCCAGGGCCTCCAGGCGCTCCTGCCGACGCTCTGACCACGCGCGCCAACCTCGCCCGGGAAGACCGAGGGACCAACGCAGGATGCGCCAGGGGAGCACCAGGAGCCACAGCGCCCCGCGACCCGCGGCGCGGAGCGCGGCCTGGCTGCCACGTCCCAGCTGTGCCAGCACCACGGAAGCCCCTCGGCTCAACAGCGCGAGCAGCCAGCTCCAGGCTTGCTCCATGGCCACCAGGCAGCGCTCGGCTGCCGCCTGCCAGTCAAAGCCGGCCGCCAGGGTACTGGCCGCCACCACCACGCCGATGACCACCAACCACGCACCGGGCCCCCCTACGACCTCTCGCAGACCCGAGGCGACGATCATTCCCAGAACACCACCTGGAGGGAACAGCGCCCCCGGCTTCACGGGCAGCGCCAGGGCCAGTCCAGTCGCCAACCCCAGCACCGCGGCGACCAGGCCGAGCCGGCCCACCCAGCCACCTGGAGCTCGGCGGGCCATGCGTCGCACGAAGAACACCGGCGCCAGGACGAATGCCCACGCCGCCCAGCCCAACAACTGGTACGCGATGTCGGCTGTCCAGGCACCGAACACACCGCCCCAGTTCGAGATCACATCGGCGCTCGAAGAGCGAGAGAAGCCCGGATCGTCCGCGGAGTGCGACAGCAGTGCCAGGATCACGAACACACTGGCCAGCAAGCCCACGAAGTCCAGGATCTGAACCCAGCGGCTCGGCCCATCGGCGGCCGCGACGGTACGGGTGGAGGTACGGTCGGAGCGCGCCCGCGCGGACGCCTTCCCACCCTTCGCTCGCCTGCGCTTCTTGCTCTTTTCACCGGCAGCCACGTTCCACTCCAGCAGCAACATCCAGGGTGCGCCTCGCGCTCCCTGTTGACACGTCATCAGTATACCCTAAACACCGCCCTAGACAAGCACGGCGGGCCCCTCGCACTCCGAGCACCCTCGGGACCGAACCCCGGGAACACTCGAGCCGTCGAAGTTCGCGGCTAGTAGGTGAAGGTGAGGTTCAGGTTGACAGTGACGTCGTCGTACTCGATCTCGGCGATGCCGTCAGCCGAGACCCGCCGGTCCCACCAGAAGCCGGCCCCGACCGCGAGCCACTCGTTGGCCGCGTAGGTGCCGTTGACGCGGGTGCGCACCACCATGTCGGTGCGGGCGACCTCTCCACGGAACGTCTCTGCGCTGAAGCCGCCCTCGGCCCCC
>CAZHIK010000734.1:0-5057 GCA_964532635.1 uncultured Enterobacterales bacterium | reverse complement strand
GTGAGCCCCGAGGTCCCCATCCCGCCACCGCAGGACCAGCCCCCGAAGCGCCCTACACCCTGGCTGCCCACCCTGCTGGTGTTCCTGCTGGTGCCGCCCCTGCTGCTCTGGCCCATGCCCCGAGTGGGCACATCGGCGCTGCTCACCATGCCCCAGGGCGAGGGGGCAGGGCACCTGTGGGCCCTCAACGCCGCCCTGCGAGAAGCGCGCCCGCTGTTCTTCCACACCGACATGGCCGGCTTCCCCAGCGGGGTCGACGCGCTACTGATCGACCCGGCCAACCTTCCCTTCTTCGCCATGGGCGACCTGCTGGGGCCCGCCGCCGCCTACAACGCCATCTTCCTGGGGGGCCTGCTGCTGATGGGTCTGGCCGGCGTGCTCCTGGCCCGCTGTGTGGGTGGGGCCCCCTGGCTGGGCGCCCTGGCCGCCATGGCCTGCCCCTCCTTCCTGGCCGGGACCATCCGCGGAGCCACCGAGCAGCTGGCCGTGGCCTGGGTGGGCATCGCCATCGCCCTGCTGCTGCTGTCGCTACGCCACGGGGGCTGGTGGCGCATCGTCCTGGCTGCGCTGGCGGTGGGGATCTGCGCCTGGGCGGGGCCCTACAACGGTGTGTGGATCGCGGGCGCGGGGCTGGCTGTGGGGCTGTGGGCGCTGATCCGCAGTCCCCGCGACGCACTGCGCCGGGTGCTGCCCGCAGGGCTGGGAGGCGCTCTGGTGGCGGCTCCCGTGGCCTGGGCCATCATGGCCCACTTCGCGGTGATGAACGACCCGCGCTTCGCCAACCCCGGCACCGAGCGCGTGCTCGAGCGCTTCCGCTATCCTCGGGGCGGCAACATCGGCTTCGCCGACCTGCTGGACCCCTGGCTGCCCGCCCCGTTCACCGGCGAGTTCTCCGAGCTGTCCCAGACCACCTACCTGGGCATCGCGCTGATCGCGGCCGCCGTGGCGGCCGTGGTCATGAAGCGAAAGCTCTGGCCGTGGGCGACCGGGGCGCTGCTGGCCAGTGCGGTGGCCCTGGGGCCCTGGGTCTACCTCAACGGCAAGCTGCTGCGCTTCGGCGACAGCGCCCTGGTGGGCCCAGCCCTGCTGCTGTCCAAGCTACCCATGCTGGGCAGCATGACCCACTGGTACCGGGCGGCACCGGTGGCGGGCCTGCTGCTGGCCGCGCTGGTCTCCACCTGGGGACGGCGGCGCTGGGCTCCCCTGCTGGCAGCGGCGATCCTGGTCGACTGCCTGCTGCTGGCGCCCTTCCAGTGGCCCCACCTGGCCTCCGAGCCCCCCGCCCCCGGGGCGGCCGAGGTGCTTCGAGGCGAGGGCGCCGTGCTCGAGATCCCCTCCAATACCCAGCAGGATCCGCCCAAGGCCCGCTGGCGCAACGTCGGCGGCCTGCACCAGCTGGCCCACGATCGGCCCGTGTCCAGCACCCCCATGCTCATCGAGCCCGGCGGCGAGCCCATCCTCGACGAGCGCGCCCTGCACGCCCTGCTCCAGCGGGGCTCCCTGCGCCTCGAGGATCGCCAGCGCCTGATCGAGGCCGGCTTCCGCTGGGTGCTGGTCTACCCGGAGTTCCGCGCCCGCAGGGCACCGCCGCTGGACCCCGCCCCTCTCGAGCGCTGCCTGGGCGAGCGCAGCTTCGCCAGCGAGCAGGCCTGGGTCTTCGACCTGAACCTGCACACCGATCGGGACTGTGCACTGTGGGGGAAGAGCGAGTGAGCGGTCCGACCGAAGCCACGCCCCCGGCGCGAAAGGCCATCCGGCGAGCCGCCTGGATGCTGGGAGCCACCCTGCTGGTGGGTGCACTGGCGGCCCTGGCCCTGTGGCGCATGGACGCTGGCCGAGAAGCCATCCGGGAGCTGTGGGCGCGCTCCGATCCCGCCGGTGTGCTGCTGGGCGTCGGGATCATCACCCTCGCCACCCCCATCGCCGCCCTGCGCTGGCGCTGCCTGCTGCCCCCGGCCGTGGCGGTGAAGGGCAGCACCTGGAACCTCACCCTCATCCAGTGCGTCGCGGTGCTGTTCAACTACGCCCTGCCCGGGCCTGTGGGCGAGCTGGCGGCCGCCGGGCTGGTGAGCCGGCGCTACCCCGTGTCCGTGGCCGAGGCCCTGATGGCCCAGGTGGTGGTGCGGCTGCTGGGGCTGGGGGTGGCCGCGGCGCTGGCCGCCGCCATCTTCCTGGTGGCGCCCCTGCCCATCCCCGAGGGCGCGCGCCAGGTGATCCAGGCCGGCGTGATCGGGTTGCTGGGGGGCGCGGGCTGCATCGGGCTGGCCGTGGCCCTGCCGCGGCCCATCCAAGCGCTGGTCGGGCGCTTGGCGGCGCCCCTCGAAGGGCGAGAGGACTGGGTCGGGCGCATCGCAGGCCGGCTGCGAGGGGTGGCGGACCAGCTGCTGGATGCCCTGGTCGCCATCGGCCGCCGGGGTCCCAAACCCCTGCTGAAGGCCACCCTGTGGACCTTCGTGGGCCACACCGTCTCCCCCACCGGCGTGTTCATCGCCGCATCGGCCATGGGCATGAAGGCCGCCTGGGTCGGGGTGGTGTTCACCAACGCCTTCGTCATCGTGGGCGGGCTGGCCCTGTTCCTCTTCCCCGGCAGCCAGCTGGGCTGGGACGCCATGTACCTGACCGTCTTCGCCGGCTCCACCGGCGTGGGCCTGGCGGACGCCACCGCCATCACCGTCCTCACCCGCGCACAGCAATCCTTGCTCGTCATCCTGGGCATCGGTGCCCTGCTGTGGACCATGCGCTGGTGGGTCAGCGGCTCACCAGGCCGCGATCGGCCATAGCCTTCCTCGCTGCTTTGTAGTCGTCGAAGAACACGAACTGCTCGGAGGGATAGCGCTCGGGATCCCAGTCCTTGCCGTCCACACGGTGGATGAAGATGCCAGCCACCCGATCCGGGTGGGCCTCGAGGATGCGGCGGTAGACCTCGGGGTCCCGCTGGGTGTCGTCGCCGATGAGCACGAAGCGCTGCCCCGGGTGCAACCGCAGCTGCCGCTCGATGTCCCGGACCTTCTCGTCCTCGAAGCCGTCGTGCCATCGGAAGATGGCCTCGCCCAGGCTGCCGTCGTCGATGGTGCCCTGAGGCACGCCGGCCTTGTCCAGGCGGCCGCGGGCGTCGCCGAGGAACAGGGGTGGGCGCGCGGTGACGTAGTGGATGTCGCCCGCCTGGCCCTTGCCGTCGCGGCCGGCCTCGAGGTCCCGGTACAGGGCACCCGCGCCGGGGAAGTGGTCGCCGTGGCCCATGGGGGAGACGGTGTCGTCGATGTCGGAGATGCCCCCCAGCTCGTGAGCCCCGGCCCGGGTCAGCGCCCGGCCCGACTCGTCGATGAGCTCGAGCAGCCGCGCCCGGCGCCCGGCGCCGTCCACATCACCGTAGACCAGCTTGTCGAGATCGTACTTGTCGCGCCCCTGGTCGATGAGGCGTAGCACCTGGGCCCGAGCGAGGGGCTCGAGACCGGCGAGGAGGTTCACGATGGCCCGCTCCTCCCGATCACCGGTGCCGCCCTTCTGCATCATGTGGATGACTCGGGAGACCTCGTCGAGGGTCGCGAGGGCGAAGGCTTCGGGGCGTTCATCGGCCATGCGTGCCAGGGCACCGCGATCCCGTCTTTGGAGGGGCTCGAGGAACGGGGCCGTGGTGGCGTTGCGCTCCGGGGGCCGAGGAGCGACGGTCTCGGCGCTGGGCAGGGCCTGCACTGCGGTGGTGAGATCGGCGGTGGCGGTGGAGGCGGTGCCCACGCCGCAGGGATCACCCGCCTGGGCGGTGGAGAGCAGGAGGAGGGCGAGCAGGGAGAGCATCGCCAGAGAGGGAGAGCAAGAAGCTTGCCAGCTGCGGGAGGGGCCAGGGGGCGGATTCCCAGGCGCGCGGTCGCCAAGTCCGGGTGCCCCATGCCCCATGGGGTGCGACACGGAGGGGACGCAGACGGGCGGACCCAATTCTCCTTCCAGCATCCTGGAACCCGATCTCGGTCCCCCCGTCCGGACGCAATCCCCCTTCCAGCCGCTGGAACGCTATTTCGGTCCCCCCCTGCGGACCCAATCTCTGTTCCCGCATCCTGGAATCCGATCTCGGTCCGCCGTGCGTATCAACAACCGCATAGGAGCTAGGCACCGAAAGGGAAACTCCCACCGAGAGAACCGCCGCCATGCTCTCCGCCATCCTCCTCACCCTCGCCGCCGCCACCGCCGCCCCCATCATCAACGGCGAGCCCATCAGCGAGGCCGAGTTCCCCATGACCGGGGCGCTGCTCATCGACGCGCCCTACCACCACGGGGACTCCGAGTTCCGCTACGCCGCGCTGCTGTGCTCCTCCACCCTCATCGCGCCGGACACCGTGCTGCTGGCCGCCCACTGCGTGGACATCGAAGGCACCAGCGGGGGCGCGATCCTGGTGGACGAAGCCGCGCTGGGCTGGACCCGCCAGGCCGACCTGACCGAGTGGGACATGGCCCACGAGCCCGAGGGCTTCCCCGCCGACGCCATCACACCCCGCAGCTGGAGCCTCCACCCCGACTACAGCTTCAACATGATGACCGGCATCAGCGGCCCAGACCTGGCGCTGGTCTTCCTGGACGAGCCTGTGCCTGATTGGCGCCTGGGCTGGGGGCCCACGGCCGACGAAGACGCACAGGTAGCGACGGGCGCGGAGGTCACGGTGGTGGGCTGGGGCATCGACCAGTCGGTCTCCCAGCCCCAGGCCGGCATGGGCGGGCAGAAGAAGATGGCCACCAGCACCCTGTACGATGTCTTCGACGACGAGATCGAGGTGGGCGATGGCGACGAGGGCCGCCAGTGCTTCGGCGACTCCGGCGGCCCCACCTTCCTGCAGATCCAGACCGACAGCAGCGACGACCTGCGCGTCATCGGCGTCGCCTCGGAGTGCGTGGCCTACAGCGGCTGCGAGGAGAGCGGCGTCTGGAACGTGCGCGTGGGCCACTACCGCGACTGGATCGACGAAGAGCTGCGCGCCCGCTGCGCCGACGGCAGCCGCGCCTGGTGCGAGATCGAGGGCCTGCCCTCCCCCGACGACGACTGGGACACCGGCGTGCCGGGCGACACG